>JAUMVF010000107.1 GCA_030530305.1 Bacillota bacterium | reverse complement strand
AAGGACGAAGACGGCAACCCGGTCATCGAGACCACGCTTGCGAGCGGAAGAGACGCGGTCTCCGGACTTCCGAAGACTATAGAGGTCAGCAACCAGGATATGGAGGAAGCGCTCAGCGAATCCATGGAGATGATAGTTGACGCCGTAAAGGGCACAATTGAGAAGGCTCCGCCGGAAGTTGCCGCGGATATAGCCAATCATGGAATGGTCCTTTCAGGCGGCGGCGGCCTTATCAAGAATCTTGACAAGCTCATCGAGCAGCGTACGGGAATGGAAGTATCCATAGCCGAGAATGCTTTTGAAGCAGTGGCTTTGGGGACAGGCATGAGTCTCCAGGATGTAGAAAAACTCAAACTTTATGCCAAAGCAAAATACAGATAATCAATTTCGGGGCGGGATGAAATATGAAGTGGATCAGAACACATAAAGCGGCAAGCGTCATCATAGTCATAATCGTGGCGCTGCTGTTCGTGATCGCCGGCTCCTTTGCCGGCGCAGGCGATTCATCACCAGTCGGAAGAGCGATAAATACAGGAATTTCAACAGTGACGAAACCTCTGAAAGCCGTATCGGACGGGATAAAGAACGGCTTCAGGGGGATCTTTGAGTCCAAAGAAATATCAAAAGAAAACAAAGAACTGAAGGACGAACTTAACGAACTGAAAGAAGAAAACAGGAAACTGAAGCTGAAAAGAGATGAATATGATGAACTGAAGAAGCTTCAGGAGATCTTCTCGAGGGGCGACCTGAAGGATGAGGAAAATGTGGTCACATGTGAGATCTCGGTCATGGACAGTTCCAGCTGGATGAGCGTGTTCACCATCAATAAGGGCACTGAGGCCGGAATAAAGAAGGGCAACGCCGTAGTATGCAGCGGAGGTCTCATCGGAAAGATCGATGAAGCAGGAAGAGGCTGGGCCAAAGTCAGATCCATAATCAACGAGAACAGCAAGGTAAGCTTCAGACTGGCGGAAAACCGCAAACAGATGGGCATCGTCACCGGAGACGGCGATTCAGGCCTTTCGGGATATATGTTCAATGTGAAAGCAAAGGTGAAGAAGGGGGATAAAATCGTAACATCCGGTATCGGCGATTATCCGGGCGGTCTTACTATCGGCACCGTGTCTGAGGTGGATTTCAATACGAATACCCAGAACAAAGAGATCACGGTAGAGCCGGATCAGGATTTCTTCTCTGCAGGGATAGTGGCGGTGATCATATGAGCATAAAAAAGATGATAATCGCATATGTTATTGCTTTCTTCCTGCAGATCACATTTAACAACATGATCGCGGTAATGGGTACGGGTCCGGATCTGATCCTGATCCTTACCATGGTCTTGTGTTATATGTATGCTGACAGCTATCCGGCCCTGATATGCGGCACAGTCTTTGCGTTCATTCACGACCTGATCCTTTCATCACATATCGGCATTTACGCTCTCGCTGTCCTTCTGACCGGAGTGTTCGTGATGTTCATAAGCAGGTTTTTCAACAGGGAGAACGTGCTCCCGCTGACCGGAGTACTTGCGGCGGGTACTTTTTTATGCAGCATCCTGCAGTGGATCATCTGCGCTATGGGACCGGCGAATTTTGCCATTATTCCCATGCTGAAAGTACAGCCGGTACTTATAGTATATGACCTTATCATCGGGGTCATCACTTTCTTCGTTATAATGAGATACAGCAGAAGACAGAAAAAGAGCAGGTACTATCTATGAAAAAAGCTGAAGAGACCAGATACATGCCTTTACTTATATTCATAGGCATCCTGATGCTGCTGCTTCTCATCAGGCTTTTTGTGCTGACAGTAGTACAGGAGGACAAATGGTCTGAGGCTGCTGTAAACAACAGCACCAAGGAGATATACACCGCGGCGCCAAGAGGAGAGATACTGGACAGGAACGGCAAAGTTCTTGCCGGCAACAAGCATACGTTCTCTGTGAATATAAACCGGGGAAAGGCAGACGCTGAGTCTCTCAACAAGCAGATCACCAGGCTCCTTGCAATATTTAAAAAGAACCACGATAACTACTACGACAATTTCCCCATAAAGATTTCTTCAGAAGGCAGATTCTACTACACCTACGAGAAGGATAAGAGAAAATGGCAGAAGTCGGAGAACATTCCTTTGGATTATACGGCAAAGGAAGCTTTTGCGTTCCTCAGAAAGTCATATAACATAGGCAGCGACCTTACGGATACTGAAGCCCAGAAGGAGCTACAGCAGAAATATAACAAGTATCCGGAGATCTCTGTAGCAAGGATGGAATATACTGCCGATGTGGAAAAAGACGCCTTCATGGACCGCTATGAACTTGACAGAGGAACGTCCGCAAAGGATGCGTTTCATCAGATAAGGGATCTGATGAAGATAGACAAAAAACTGAACGACAGGAAAGCCAGGGAGATAATGGTGGTGCGGAATGAGCTTCAGAGCATGGGATACATGACTTATATGCCTGTTACTGTGGCTCAGAACGTTTCGAAGATGACGATAATCCAGATAGAAGAGGAAAGTGAGGATTTCACTAACGTAGAGGTGGCTACAGAAACCAGGAGATACTATCCCGGCGGAAAGACGGCGGCGCATATCTTGGGATACATGGGCGCCATATCAGAAAGTGAAAAAGACAAATATATCAAAAAAGGATATCAGAGTACGGATCTTATCGGCAGGAACGGCGTGGAGGCATCCTACGAGAAAGTGCTTCACGGAAAGGACGGCGTTAAGAAGGTACAGGTGGATTCGGGCGGAAACGTTACGGATATCATCAGCCAGAAAGATCCGGTGAAGGGGAAGGACCTTTATCTTACTATTGATCTTGACCTGCAGAAGGATCTGGAAGACGCCCTGAAAAGAGGGATAAAGTGCACCAGAAAAGGCGGCACATTCAAGAGTAAATACGGCAGTTTTCCGTACTCAAGGCATTACTCCCACTGTAAGTCGGGAGCGGCTGTAGCCATAGATGTAAAGACGGGAGACGTGCTGGCCATGGCAAGTTATCCTGCATATGATCCCAACAGATTCTCAACGGGCATTTCCGCGGAAGACTGGGAAGATGTCCAGAGCGACAATCCCAACGATCCGCTTTCCCCGGCGCCTCTCTATAACATAGCTTCCATGAGCGCAGTACAGCCGGGTTCGACTTTCAAGCCGGTGACCGCGACAGCGGCTCTTTACTGCGGCCTTGACCCGGCAAGACATCTGACGGACGCGGGAGCAATAAAACTCGGTGATATGAGTTTCGGCTGCTGGCTGTATAACGAAGGAAACGGCAGGGCCAGCCACGGGTCCATCGATCTTCCGACTGCAATAGAGGTATCATGCAACTACTACTTTGCTGACGTGGGGACTGGAAAAGACTGGGCTACGGGAGCCAGCCTGGGATACAAAAGGAAGATGGACATCAACAGGATAATGAAGTTCGCCCGCCAGTACGGACTGGGTAGCAAGACGGGGATCGAGATACCTGAATCCATCGCCCGCATCCCGTCTGCTGAAAACAAGATGAATACCGCCAAGGCGCAGCTGAAGAACGTTCTGCTGGCCAACGCGGAAGAATACTTTACAGAGAAGACAACAGAAGACAGGAAACTGCTGGATTCTGAGATCGATGAGATAGCGGGATGGATAAAGGAAGACCCGTCAAGAGACGAGCTCATCGAAAGGATCGGCAAACTCCATGTGAAGAAGAAAAAAGTGGAGCCTCTCGCTGATCTGTGCAAATATACGTATTTCGTTGAAGCCAAACTGGGAACAGGCGATATGTTCAATATTTCTATCGGACAGGGCTCCAACGCGTATACGCCGCTGCAGATGGCTAATTACCTTGCCACCATAGGAAACAACGGGAAGCACAACAAAGTCAGCGTGATCAGAAAGGTCGAAGGCGGAAAGTTAAAGAAAAAGCCGGAGGCGACGAAAGTCACCATATCAAAGAAAGGCCTGAAAGCCATAAGAGAAGGCCTTTACAGGGTGTGCAACGGCGGTCAGGGAAGCGTTGCCAGCGTTTTTTCCGGTTTTGATATACCATGCGCCGGAAAGACAGGTACTGCCGAAAGAGCAGGCAGGATCAACACCACCGACGAAGTGAAATATGTGCGGGAGCATCTCGGGAGCATCGCTCCGGGCCTTAAATGGAAGAAGGTCAGGAAAGAGATGAAACGTATCATGAAGAAGTATCCTGATATATATACATCCGAACAGACTGCTGTAAGAAGGGCGGTAATGAACCTTTCAAAGGCAACAGCGGACTCCATAGACAGATTCAAGCCGGAATATGACAACTTCGCGTGGCTCATCTGTATGGCGCCGGCTGACGACCCTGAGATAGCGGTGGCTGTAATGCTGGTTCAGGGAGGCGAATCTCTTTACGCGGGGCCTATTGCAAAGGAAATAATCGGGGATTATTTCCATAAAGACAAAAAGAAAACGAAAAAAACTTCCAATTAGGCGATAATTTATGTATAGTATTCAAGTGAGGTTTTTTTATGAGTGAAGTTATAATCGTTACATCCGGAAAAGGGGGAACAGGCAAAACTATGTTCAGCGTGAACATAGGGACTTTGCTTGCGAAAAGAGGTTATAAAACTGTACTCATAGATATGGACATGGGTCTCAGGAACATGGACCTTTACATGGGACTTGAGAACAACGTGGTTTACAACATCATGGACGTGCTTTCCGGAGTATGCAGGGTGAGAAAAGCACTCATCAAGGATTCACGTTTCAACGACCTTTACATGATGGCGGCCACGCCGGGTAAAGACTTCAGGGATATCACTCCGCTGCACATGGAGATTCTGTGTGAAAAACTGAAAGAACAGTTCGATTACATAATCATAGATTCCCCGGCGGGAATGGACGAAGGCTTTATCAACGCGGCAGTTGCAGCTGATAAGGCAGTAGTGGTAACAGAACCCGAAGTAGCCTCAGTACGCGACGCGGATACTATCGATAACTGTCTCGAGGAGATAGGGATCGAGAAGAGATTTTTCGTGGTCAACAAGATGAGAGCAGGGCTCATGGCCACAGGTCTTGTGCCGAATCTTCCGGACATTTCAGAGACACTGAAACCAAGACTGCTGGGGGTCATCCAGGACGATGACAATATTTACATCTCAACAAACACAGGCGTCCCCATAGTACTGAAAGAGGATACCTACATAGCCGAGAATTTCAATAAGATACTCGACAGGCTCATAGAAGACTAAGCCCATAAGGGCTTTTCTTTTTTATGTAAAAAAAGTGGCGATACCGTGTGGACTGAGGTCCTCGACTTCGTCTGCGGAGGCAGCCCACACGGTATCACCGCTCTTTTAGTTTGAATAAAACGGATATTATCAGAAATTGATGACCTTGCTCCGCATTCCCACGCTCACGATGAATCCCAGAGCGATGAGATTGGCCAGCACTGACGATCCGCCATAGCTGATGAAGGGCAGGGTAACACCCGTTACAGGCATGATACCCATGGACATGGCGATGTTCTCGAATACCTGAAACAGGA
>JAUMVF010000106.1 GCA_030530305.1 Bacillota bacterium | reverse complement strand
CGGAAGCGTCCCTGACTTTGCACAGCAGTCCGTAGCTTGCCGTAGGGGTGTAACTGCCGGGCAGCTTGTATGTATGCGCGAAATTCGAGTCTGTGGACGCGCCGACAGCCACGACTATGTCGCCAAGGCCCAGATCCTCTCTGAATGAACCGGCGGTGCCGATTCGAATAAGATTCCTGCAGCCGTATTCGTGTATCAGTTCATACGAATAAATGCCCATGGACGGCATGCCCATGCCTGTTCCCTGAACTGATACAGGCACTCCTTTGTATGTGCCCGTGAAGCCCAGCATGCCGCGGATCTCGTTGTACTGCTTCGGGTCTTCGAGGAAAGTCTCAGCGATGAATTTTGCCCTCAGCGGATCTCCCGGAAGAAGTATGCTTTCTGCTATGTCGCCTTTGTTTGCTGCGTTTATATGTGTGCTCATTTGTATATCTCCGCCGGATAGAAACGGATCAGGTCCCCGGCGTTCTCCTTTCTTATTTTGCCGCGCGCTTTTCACAAGCGCTGCCTGCGAGGCTTGAAAAACAGCCTCATTAATGATATATTTAACAAAAGCATTTTATCATATCATTTACATGATTCAAAGAAAAAGGGGAAGGGAATCAGCGTTTATGATTATTGGGAAAAAGAAAAACAGCAGGAGAAGCAGGATCACAAGAGGCACCCTGATCGCCTTTATTTGCATTTGCGTGGCATTAGCAGGGATGTTTTCGATTCCGGGCATATCCGGCTCCAGTTCAGGCGAAGGCGCCACAGCTGAGGCTGCGACAAAGAAAGAGATACGCGGAGTGTATCTTTCTTTCTATGAGTTCGAAACGCTGGGCATGAAGGACGCCAGCAAGAGCAGGTTCATAAAGAAGTACGACAGGTTCCTGAAAAAGGCGAAGAAATACGGCATCAATACCGTGTATTTCCATGCCAGAGCGTTCAATGACGCCATGTACAGGAGCAAGTATTACAGAGCGTCCAAGTGGATCACTTCAAAGGCTTCAAAATACAGATACGCCAAAGACGCCTTCAAAAGCTACGATCCGCTGAAGGTAGCCATAAACAGGACCCACAAGAAGGGAATGAAGCTTTACGCGTGGCTCAACCCCTACAGACGTTCATATGATTACTTCAACGACCCGGCCAAGTCATATTCGACTAAGCAGATAAAGAAAGCCGTGAAGGAAGTACTGAGATACAAAGTGGACGGCATAGTTTTCGACGACTATTTCTACAGCGCCAGGAAAGGCTACAAATACAGGAATTCCAAAGGCAAGATGGTCAAGCATAAGGTCAGCATCTCCGCGAAAAAGAAGAGATACTATGTCAATAGGATGCTGAAGGAAGTCTACGCCTACAGCCATAAGATAAAGAAGAACATTCCCTTCGGCATAAGTCCGGCGGGCAATCTGGATTACTGCAAATCCATCGGCGCAGACGTCGAGAAATGGATGAGCAAAAAAGGCTACGTGGACTACGTGATGCCGCAGATATACTGGACAGACCAGTGGAGCTACAGCGGCAATGTGAATATGTTCTCACAGAGGCTGAAACTCTTCAGATCCATCAACAAGAGAAAGGTGGACATGCCCATCGCTCTGGCTCTTTACCGCACAGGGTTCTACCAGTCCGACGACAGAGGCTGGAACTGGAGCGGCTACAACCTGAAGAAACAGGTGAAGAAGATCAGAAAGGCCGGCCTCAAGGGCTTCGTGCTGTTCTCGGGATCAGATCTGTTCAGCTCGACTTCAAAGAAGGAACTGTATCACCTGAAGGGATATATCAAGCCCGTTAAGGCCAAATCCATCAGATTTACAAAGAAGTATGTGGCAGTGAAGAAGGGCAAGAAAAAGCAGATCTACGTGAAATTCACGCCCACCTACACCAACCCAAAGAAGGTGAAGTACAGATCATCCAACAGAAACATCGCCCGCGTGTCAAAGAAGGGCGTTGTCAGAGGATTAAAGCGCGGCAAGGTGAAGATCACAGTCACCACCAATAACGGCAGAAAGGCCACCTGCACAGTCAGGGTGAAATAGACAAACGCAATCAAAAAAAGCAAACAAAAAAAGCGGGAGACACTTCCGCTTTTTTAATGCTTCTCTTTTTAGAGAAATGGCGTATTTAACTTATACGCTGTGTGGGGACGGGTGAGCATTACTCACTCTGAGCTTGATTGAATCTCTTTGTCAGTCTTGAAACTTTTCTTGAAGCAGCCTTCTTATGGATAGTTCCCTTTGAAGCAGCCTGCATGAGTTTCTTCTCAGCAAGATCAAGCTGTTCCTTGGCTGTTTCCATATCGCCTTCTTCGATTGCCAGGTCAAAAGCCTTCAGCACTTCTTTAAGATGTGACTTGATTCTCTTGTTCCTGTTTGCCTTCTTTTCGATGACACGGATTCTTTTCTTTGCGGATTTAATATTTGCCATTCAATTCACCCCACTTTTTATCATTTTTGGCATTGGCTCAAAACTGAGCCGGCAATAAACACGCACATGAAAGTATATATCATCGCATGCGCCTTTGCAAGCAAAAGATAAAAAGAATCCGGGCTTTTCGGGCTTTCCCCGATCCAAAGCGCCGGATCCTTAAGGTTATCGGTTTAACGTTAAGCCAGTAAGCGCCGGGCCGGTTACCTGGCGTAATCCCCGTCTACGAACACCACATCATCGTCAAGTCCGAACGGTTCGCCGTAGACTTTCACCAGCGCTATGATGAAATCCACCAGAGCCCATATGCCGAAACCCCCGATCGTGAGCAGTTTCAGGATGCCAAGGCCGATCTGGCCTCTCAGGAATCTGTCGACGCCGATTTCGCCGAACAGGAATGTCCCGACCCATACGAATATGTGCTTGTTGATATGCCTCTCGTTGGCGGGATATGCTACTGTTCTGTTGTTTGATTCGTAGCGCGGTCCCGATTCGTTTTGGGTACTGTCCGCGGCACCTGCCTGCGCGCTTCCCGCTGCGCCCTGGGCATTATCATATGCCTGCGCGCTTCCTTCGGCCTCCTGGGCGTCTTCTCCTGCGTCTGCCTGAGCAGCATCGCTGTCCGGCTGAGCGGTTTCCCCATCTGCTTGAGCAGCAGTTTCTACTTCCTCAGGATTGACTGTATCTGAAGCAGGACCGAAGTCTTCTTTGACCACGATCACATCCGGCTCATCTCCGTAAATAACCACGGCGTCACCTATCTGAGGGTCCTCATAATTGAGACTGTCTTTAGGCACCGTGATGATCTTCATATCTTCTGTGCCGATATATACATTTGTATCGTCTACTTTGATTATCTGTTTCATTTTTTTTCTCCCCTTTGTTATATAGCAGAACCATTCTGCTATTTGGATTTTAACACGCACAGGAGCGACCTACAACATAAAACAGTCTTTTGCCGGTCAGTTGAAGTGAACGGACAAAACAAGTCCCGGAACCGTTGCAACGGTACTGATAATTGCTGAAAATTAGAATTGTCAGTACCAAATTCCCGTTTAGCGGGTTCGAAAAAGGAGAAAAGGCAATGTTTTTTGCAGAAAAAGATTTTCCGTGGGCTGAAACCGTTGCAATGGTACTGATAATTGTCAAAATATAAAAAAATCAGTACCGAAATCAGGTTTTCGACGGTCGTGATATTCGTCAGTGGCGGATAACTGTTGTATTTGAATAAATGGCTATTTTACAGTAATATATAAAGTGGAAGAGAATGGCGGGAAAGCCGCCCAGAACACATCAGAAGGACGACAAATGGACGATTACAGGAAGTACATAAGAAATTTCAGCATAATAGCCCACATAGACCACGGCAAGTCCACGCTTGCTGACCGCCTGCTCGAAAAAACAGGCGTAGTCGCCGAGCGTGACATGAAGAACCAGTTTCTGGACAACATGGACCTCGAGCGCGAAAGAGGCATAACCATCAAGCTCCAGACCACCAGGCTGGTGTACAAAGCCAAGGACGGCAACGAGTACATATTCAACCTGATCGACACGCCGGGACATGTAGATTTTACATACGAAGTATCGAGAAGCCTTGCTGCCTGTGAGGGAGCGGTCCTTGTAGTGGACGCCACCCAGGGTGTGGAGGCCCAGACGCTGGCAAACGTTTATCTTGCCATGGATGAGGATCTGGAGATCATGCCGGTCCTTAACAAGATCGATCTGCCCAGCGCCCGTCCTGATGAAGTAAAGAATGAAATAGAAGATATAATCGGCATCGAGGCGTCCGACGCGCCGCTGGTTTCGGCAAAAGAGGGGATCGGTATAGACGAGCTTCTCGAAGCCATAGTTGAAAAGATACCGGCGCCGGAAGGAGACGCGGGCGGAAAGCTGAAAGCCCTCATATTCGACTCATACTACGACAATTACAAAGGCGTGGTCATCTACGCGAGACTCTTTGACGGGAAGGTGAAGAAAGGTGACATAATATGCCTTATGAACACGGGCAAAAAATACGAGGTCACAGAGGTAGGAACCTATTCTCCGGGTCCTGTTGAGTGCAGGGAACTGAAGGCAGGCGAGGTAGGATACATCTGCGCCAGCATCAAGCAGGTAAGCGACGCCAGAGTCGGCGATACAGTGACCCTTGACGAAGATCCTGCCGATGAAGCGCTGCCGGGATACAAAAAAGCCCAGTCAATGGTTTACTGCGGCATATATCCTGCCGAAGGCGAAAAATATGAGAACGTAAAGGACGCCCTGGAAAAACTTCAGGTGAATGACGCGGCCTTTAATTTCGAGCCGGAGACTTCAACGGCTCTCGGATTCGGCTTCAGATGCGGATTTTTGGGACTTCTTCACATGGAGATCATAGTGGAGCGTCTCGAAAGAGAATTTGATCTGGCCGTCATCACCACATCGCCCAGCGTAATATACAAAGTCGTGCTCAACGACGGCTCGGTCCAGATGGTGCAGAATCCGACCAATCTGCCGGATCAAGTACTCATCGACCACATCGAGGAGCCCATAGTCAAAGCAGACATAATGACGCCGAAGGAATGCGTGGGGAACATCATGGAGATCTGCCAGGAAAGGCGGGGAAAGATGCTCCACATGGAATATATCAATGAAACCAGAGTGCAGCTTCATTACGAGATGCCGCTGAATGAGGTAATCTACGACTTTTTCGACGCTCTCAAATCCAAGACAAGAGGCTACGGCTCCCTTGACTATGAGTTCATAAGATACGAGAAATCCAACCTGGTCAAGCTGGATATACTGCTTAACAAAGACCTTGTGGACGCTTTTTCCATGATAGTCCACGAGTCAAAGGCTCAGGCAAGGGGACGTTTCGTATGCGAAAAACTCAAGGAAGTCATTCCCATGCACCAGTTCGAGGTGCCTATCCAGGCTTCCATCGGTCAGAAGATCATCGCGAGGACCACAGTCCGCGCCTACAGGAAGGACGTTACAGCCAAGTGCTACGGCGGCGATATATCCCGTAAGAAAAAACTTCTGGAAAAACAGAAGGAAGGTAAGAAGAGAATGCGCCAGGTAGGTAATGTGGAGATTCCGCAGAAAGCATTTATGAGCGTACTGAAACTGGATGAAAATTAATTGTTGTCAATCCTAGAGCGTGTTTGAAAAAG
>JAUMVF010000105.1 GCA_030530305.1 Bacillota bacterium | reverse complement strand
CAGGTTGCTCCAGTCGGAGTTTATGTACTGGTCTATCAGAGGCTCAAGCAGCCTTGTTCCCACCATATACACGGCTGCAAGACCTGCAGCACAGAATATGACTCTCTGGAAGTATTTCCTCAGATAATTCTGCCAGTCTGAGTCTGTATCGCTTCTGTTCCTTTGCGATGAAGTGTATCTTTTCAGCGCAGCCTTTAGGCGTTCCGGCATGATCCTGTTGGTCAGCCTGAAACGCGCGTCCGCGCCCTTTATGAAGAACGGGGTCGCAAATGACGTGATAACGGAAACGCATACCACTACCGGATACAGGAAGTCTCCCGTCACTCCCAAACTCGTTCCGAGGGAAGCGACGATGAAAGAGAATTCACCGATCTGCATCATACTGGATCCGCCTTTGACCGCTGTGTGAAGATCCTGTCCGGAAAGGAGCATTCCCAGAGTCGAGAACGTCATCTGCCCAATTATCGTGACAAGGGTGATTATTACGATAGGTACTATGTATTTCACGACCATATTCGGATCGAGCATGGTCCCGACGGATACGAAGAATATGGCGCCAAAAAGGTCTTTTACAGGTTTTACGAGTTTTTCTATCCTGCCTGCGTGTACAGTCCCTGCAATGATGGACCCTGAAAGGAACGCACCAAGAGCCGTTGAAAAGCCGATACGCATACCGATAAGCACCATGCCGAAACACAGGGCAATTGAAATGATCAGCAGCAGCTCATCGTTGACTATCTTTGAAATGATCTTAAGGAAAGTAGGTATCAGATATATCCCGGCTACGAGCCATACCACCAGCATGCCCAGCAGTTTGCCTATCTCCAGAGCCATGGCGCTGCCCTGTGAAGCCTCTCCCACAGCCAGTGTGGTAAGGATGATCATCATGAATACGCCGCCCAGATCTTCAAGGACCAGTGTGCCCATGACCACGGATGCAAACTTTTCCTTTTCCATCCTGTATTCCTGATACACCTTCATGATTACCATGGTCGATGACATGGAAAGCATGCCGCCGAGGAAAATGCTGTCCATCTTTCCCCAGCCCATGAGAGATCCTGTGGTATAGCCAATGACGATCATGGCGCCCATTACGGTCATGGCCGTTATGAAGGCGCTGCCGCCTATCTGCGCTATTTTTTTGAAGCTGAACTCAAGTCCCAGCCCGAACATCAGGAATATGATCCCGATATCGGCCCAGAGCTGTACGTCACCTGTGCTTACTGAGATTTTCAGGGGAATGAAATTCGGGCTCGCTAAAAAGCCCGCAATGATATATCCGAGAATAGCAGGCAGTTTGATCTTTCTGAATATTACCGTTATGATCCCCGCGATTATGAGGATCCTGGCAAGATCAATGATGAAGGAGTCAATATGCTCCACTCAGTCCACCCCCACAGATCGTCATCCGCCGCATTTTCCGTGGCAGAATACTACTCTTTATATAAAAAGTATATCATGAATCGCCTGTGGCCGCGATTAGTTTTTCAGCTATCTCCTTCATTCCCACGCCAAAATCCCGGTCTAAAGATATCTTTCTTATCCCTCCTTCTCTTTTGAAACTCACCGGATCGAATCCTATGATCACATCCGCTGTTTTTTCCGCCGGTCCGGGTCCGCTTTCTTCCGCTGCGCTCCGGTCCTGTGTTGCATCCTCCTCACTGATGTTCCCCTCTTCATCATCCGAAAAAAGTTCATCGAGTATAAGGCTGCGCTCATCCTTATTCACAGGGACTCTCCTGTTATCCGCCACTACCATGCGCTCTGCCAGACTGCCGCCAAGCACGCTGAGCAAATGCGAGATATAAAGCTCAGCCGCCTTCCCATTTCTTTCCGGATCTCTTACAAAGCAGCAACTGTCGCAGATATCAAGAGCATCTGTGATCTGTGGCGCCAGACTGCACCCGCAGTCGATTATCACCGTGTCATACCTGCCGCTTTTTACTATGGACGCAAGAAAAGCCGGTATGTCATCACGGTCAAGATAAGGAATCGGATTCCGTCCGGGGGATGACGCCAGTGATTCGATCCCGCTCTCGTTTCCGGCCAGAAAACTCTCGACGGGAACAGTTTTCATGCGCCAGACGTCCTGTTTTCTGGCAAGACAGTAATAAAGATATTCAGCTATGGTCCTGCCACCGGATATGCTGCTCATATATTCGGATGCCGAACTTATCTGCTCCATGCTCACATACATGACCTTCCGTCCGTGAAAACGCTTCATTTCCTGGGCAACCCCCATTGCAACGGAGGTGCACCCTGTTCCGCCCCCGTGAGAAAGAAAACCATGTATCCGGACATTACCCTTTTCAACATAGGGGATATTCTTGCCGTAGACCACTGCGTAAATGTATATTACGGTACTGACTATTTCCCTTATCTCTGAATATCTCCAGAGTTTATAAACGCCTCTGCCCGGATCCACACTCTGATCTTCCCTGTCCCTGCACAGGATCACCACGTTGTCGGAGGCGATGCAGCCGTCAAATTTTTCTTCAACGAGAAGTATATCCGCTTTTGCCAGCCTGCTTCCGGCACGGTATATGCTCACTATCAGATCTCTCTTTACTGCTGTCATGCCCGAAGCAAGGGCCATCGCGTAATCTTCATCTTCCGCTATTATCCCTATCCTGATATTCTCCATCCTTTCCTCCCTTTCGCGCTTTTTGCGAAATAATCCTATTTCCACCGGACATCGCTGTCAATGTGATTCCGGATATCCAGACAAGATGTCGGAATTTACAGCAAATAAAAACACCCCGGGAGGATCAAATCCCGGGGCGTCTTTTATCATAAGTTTTTATTCAACTGTTATGGCCTGCATTATTGTCTGTGCCATTGACACTTTCCGGCCTAAGCAAGCGTCTCTTTTCCTTCTGCAGCCAGCACTTTATAAACTACTGCAGCCAGGATACCGCCGATGAGCGGCGCGATGATGAAAGCGTGTACCTGTTCGATCGGAACGTTGTTGCCTGTGAACATTGCGATCAGAGCAGGTCCGAAGCTTCTTGCCGGGTTAACGGATGTCCCTGTGAGCGGAAGTCCGAAGAGGTGAACGAGAGTAAGCGCAAGACCGATAACAACTCCTGCTACGTTGGAGAAGCTCTCTTTGCTTGTTACTCCGCATACAGCGATAACGAATACGAATGTGAGTACGATCTCAGCTACGTACGCGCCTACCATGCTTATGCCGGTCGTTGAAGCTTCAAGATAACCGTTTGTTCCGAATCCAAGGCTGTCTGAATAGCCTGTGAAGGAGAAGATAGCCCACAGTACCAGAGCGCCGATGATAGCTCCGATGAACTGGCTGATCACGTATCCTATGAATTCGCCGCCGGTCATCTTTCTTCTGATGAGCATAGCGATGGAAACTGCCGGGTTAACATGACATCCCGAAACATTTCCGATCGAATATGCCATCGCTACGATAACAAGTCCGAATGCGAGCGCGATACCGACAAGTCCTGTACCAAAACCGTTAGTTGCGGCAACACCGCAGCCAAAAGTAACCAGCACAGCAGTGCCGATGCACTCTGCGAGACATTTTCTGAACATTTTTGATTGCCCCCTTTTGGTTTGAATAAACAATAATTCCTGGACAGATAGTATCACACTTTGCGCCGGGACGCAAGAAAAGGCCGCAAAACGCGGCCCTTAGTAACAAAAATATCATTAACTATAGATCGGCTTCGCTGCGCAGCGCTGCCTGAGCGGACGCGATCCTCGCCATAGGTATCCTGAATGGTGAACATGATACGTAGTCCATGCCCACATGATGGCAGAATTCAATAGTCGCAGGCTCTCCTGCCTGTTCACCGCACATGCCCAGCCTCAGATTCGAACGGGTATGCCGGCCGTTTTTGGCGGCTATCTCTATGAGCCTGCCTACGCCATCCATATCAAGGGAGTGGAACGGATCTGCCGGCAGCAGCCCCTGTTCCTAATACTGCTGGATCAGATTGCCTGTATCGTCTCTGGAAAAACCGAATGTCATCTGGGTAAGATCGTTGGTGCCGAATGAGAAAAACTCCGCTTCCTCTGCCAGCTTGTCCGCGGTGAGACAGGCTCTCGGCACTTCTATCATTGTACCGATCCTGTATTCGATCTCGGTTTCTTCCTCTTCCATAACCCGGCGCGCCGTTTCGGTCACGTATTTTTTGACCAGCCTCATTTCCTTGTCGCTGCTGATCAGCGGGATCATTATCTCGGGCATTATGTCAAATTTCTTCTCCCGTTTCACCTCTATGACCGCAGTTACTATGGCCCTTACCTGCATCTCGATTATTTCCGGATGAGTTATGGCAAGACGGCATCCTCTTCTTCCCAGCATCGGGTTTATCTCTCTGATATTTTTGACTTTATCCTCGAACTCCTCGTATGTCATACCATACTGTTCGGCGATCTCTTCTATATCATCTGCTGTCTGGGGAAGGAACTCGTGGAGCGGCGGGTCAAGAAGCCGGATGGTGACCGGTCTTTCTTCCATGGTCTCGAAGATCCGCTTGAAATCGGTCTTCTGGAAAGGCATCAGCTCTGCCAGAGCTCTTCTTCTCTCCCCGTCTGTAGCAGCAAGGATCATCCTTCTTACAACAGGTATCCTCTCTTCCATGAAAAACATATGCTCTGTACGGCACAGGCCTATGCCTTCAGCGCCAAAGGCCAGCGCCTGACGGGCTTCGCGGGGATTGTCCGCGTTAGCGCGTATCTTTATTGTACGGAAGTCGTCAGCCCATTCCATAAGTATGGAGAATTCATCTGACAGCTCAGGTGAAACTGTATCTATCTTCCCTCTGAGTATCTTTCCTGTGGAACCGTCGATGGAGAGAAAATCTCCCTCTTCGAAAACTTCACCCTCTATTTCCACTATTCTTTCTTCTTCATCTATATCCAGGCTGTCGCATCCTGCGACACAGCATTTTCCTATTCCTCTGGCGACCATGGCAGCGTGGGACGTGGTACCGCCTTTTGCTGTCAGGATGCCTTCTGCGGCGACCATGCCAGCCAGATCTTCAAGTGAGGTTTCCTGTCTGATCAGCAGCACCTCATATCCGTTTTTCGCGGCTTCTTCCGCCTCTGCCGCAGTGAAATATATCCTGCCCGAGGCTGCTCCCGGTGATGCGGGAAGCCCCGTTGCCAGTACTTCAGCCTCTTTGTACTTTTCAGGATCGAATCCCCTGTGAAGCAGCTGACCCATCTGGGAAGTGTCCTGTCTGAGCACAGCTTCCTCCTTGCTGATGAGTCCTTCTTCCACCATTTCCACAGCGATGCGGACGGCGGCCTGGGCAGTCCTTTCGCCCGGTCTTGCCTGCAGGATATACAGCCTGTTTTTCTCAACAGTGAATTCCACGTTCTGCATATCCTTGTCCTGTTTTTCAAGGAGCCGCGCTATCTTTACAAAGGTCTCAAAGCACTCGGGGAAAAGGTCACTCATGACTGAGATATTATCCGGTGTTCTGAGGCCTGCGACCATCTCCGCTCCCTGGGCTTTAAGAAGTATTTCTCCGAATATGCTGTTCTCGCCTGTCGACGGGTTTCTTGTAAAAGCAACTCCGGTGCAGCTGTCTTCACCCATATAGCCGAAGACCATAGACTGCACACTTACAGCG
>JAUMVF010000104.1 GCA_030530305.1 Bacillota bacterium | reverse complement strand
CCTGATCGCGGCGATCGTCACGTGCGTTGCCATGATACCGATAATCGCCATACTCTGTGTCAGGCGGCATATTCTTTACACAAAGCTTTGGATCAAGTCCAGGAGCAACAGGCTGCCGCTGATTACTATGGACGCGGTAAAATTCATCATAGCTATCATGTCTATCATGATAACTCTGAGGAAACTTCTGCATCTCTCATACCCGATCATAGCCATCATCGTAGCTGTGATCATGATCATCGTGGTCAAGACGGACTTTGCGAAAAGTACGGCTATCAGAGTAGAGATGAGGTTTATCGGCAACCTGAATGAGGAACTTCTTGCCCGGCAGAAACGGGAGCACAAGGTCAACGACAGGCCCGGATGGCTCGACCAGAAAATGTATGTTGTCGAGTTCAAGATCAATGAGACCGTGGAGAACAACAATATCGTAGCCTTTGGAAACAACCGCTTCTTCCATGTGACCATAATCAAGATAATCAGAAACGGCAAGCGTATAGTTATGCCGGGACCGAACGAAAAGATATTGAAAGGGGATGAACTGCACGCTCTCGGAAGCAGAGAAGAAATCGATACATGTGTGCTCCAGCTGAAGAGAGAGGCATATATGGATGAACCTGAGGCAGAGCCTGTATCCCTGAGGGATTACATCTACGCCCAGATATTCAGAGAGGTGCCGCCGGAAGAACAGCTTTTCTGTATCCCGGTCAACGTTGAAAAGGATTCCATACTGAACAGGAAAGCAATAAAGAATTCCCCGTTCAGACAGAGATACAAGGGCTATATAATCGGCATTGAAAGAGATGAGAGGGATATCGTAAATCCGGATATAAATACCATCATCCGGGAAAACGACATCCTGTGGGCGGTAGGCTCAAGAAGGATGGGAGACGCCCTGCTTAAGGCGGGCCTCTGGGACAATGAGATGAGAAAGGACATCCGCAGGAAGATAAAAGAGAAGAGATAAAAGACAGCAGGGGAATAGTGTGATTGATCATTTTGCCCATCTGCGTTTTGCAGGTGGACATTTTTTATATATTAACGGCTATAAATAACTGAAAGAAAATAATTTCTACCGCTTTATTTTTAGCCGTTAAAATAGTATAATTATTACAGGAGGTTTAATGCATGAAATATATCTCTGTTAATGAGGCGGCTGAAAAATGGGGCATTACACCCAGGGTCGTGCGGGGATATTGTGAGCAGGAGCGTGTTCCCGGAGTAGTAAGGGAAGGACGTTTCTGGTATATCCCTGAAGATGCCGGAAAGCCGGAAAGGAAAAAGAAAGAGAAGAAGATCCCGGATAACCTTCTGGAACGTCTTCGCATGGAAAAGGATGCCCATATGCCCGGGGGCATTTATCATAAGATACAGATCGAGCTTACTTACAATTCAAATCATATCGAAGGGAGCCGGCTCACCCACGATCAGACCAGGTTCATTTTTGAAACCAATACGATCGGTGTCGAAGATCCAGCGATGAACATAGACGACATAGTGGAGACTGTAAATCACTTCAGCTGCATCGACTATATCATCGATAACGCAAACCGCATGCTTTCCGAGCACATGATAAAGCAGCTGCACAGTATTCTTAAGAGAGGAACAAGTGACAGCAGAAAGTCCTGGTTCGCAGTCGGTGAGTATAAGCGGATGGAGAATGAAGTAGGAGGCAGACCTACGGTTTCTCCGGATAAAGTTCCGGATAAAATGGCGAAGCTGCTTGAGAAATATAACAGGAACAGTGAAAAGAAACTTGAGGACATCATCGCATTTCATTACGAATTTGAAGCTGTTCATCCCTTCCAGGATGGAAACGGCCGAATAGGCCGGCTGATAATGTTCAAAGAATGTCTTAGGAACGGAATAGTGCCGTTCATCATAGAAGATGAAATAAAGCATTACTATTACCGAGGGCTGTCTGAGTGGAAAAAGGAGAGAGGATATCTCAGAGATACGTGTTTATCAGCCCAGGACAAATTCAAAACATATCTGGATTACTATAAAATAGATTACTGAAAAAGAGTGTCGAAAATTGTCGAATAAAAAGGCTTGCAATTCATTTTGCAGGTCTTTTATAATACAAGTACGAAAGGAAATAAATGGAAAAAATGGAAGAAAATGATAACATCGCCGAAGCGGCCATTATTACAGATAAAATACGTGAAGAACTGGCAGCAATGAAAAAAGACCCGGGTGATGAAGAGGTCAGGAAAATAATCGAGAAGAAAGTGTTCGATACTGTTTCCGGGACCTGGTCATACAGGGATGCTGCAGCGCTGATAGACAAAGTTTTTTTCAGAGTCCGAAGGGATCTGGATATACTTGAACCTTTTGCCGAAGATAAAGAAGTTTCAGAGATCATGGTCAACGGTAAAGATCAGGTGTTCATCGAAAAGAACGGTCATCTTATGAAGACGGAAGCATATTTCGATACCGTTGAGGAACTGGAGGAATTGATACAGAGGATAGCCGCGGGGGTGCACCGCGAGATAAATGAAATGAATCCCATTGTAGACGCGAGACTTCCGGATGGGTCACGTGTAAACGCGGTGTACAAGAATATAGCTCTGAACGGGCCGATACTCACTATAAGAAAATTTCCTGAAAAAGCCATAACCATGGAAACACTCATACGGCTCGGGAGCATCACAGAAGAAGCGGCAGACTTTCTTAAGACGCTGGTAATGGCAGGATACAACTGTTTCATAAGCGGAGGCACATCATCCGGCAAGACTACGTTCCTCAATGTGCTTTCCAATTTCATACCGGCATATGAGAGAGTCATCGTTATAGAAGATTCGGCAGAACTGCAGATAAGGCAGATACGGAATCTGGTCAGGCTTGAATGCAAGAATGCCAACGTACAGGGAAAAGGGCAGATAACTATGGAGCAGCTTATCAAAACGAGCCTGAGGATGAGACCGGACCGGATCATAGTGGGGGAAGTCCGGGGAAAGGAGGTCCTGGATATGCTGCAGGCCATGAATACGGGCCACGCCGGCAGTCTCAGCACCGGACATGGGAACAGCATAGAAGGAATGCTGAGGAGACTTGAATCTATGTTCCTTCAGGCAGCGGACTTCCCGGTGGAGGCGATCAGGTCACAGATCGCTGAAGGAATAGACATGATAATACATCTGGGCAGGCTTGCCGACGGAAGGCGAAAAGTGCTTGAGATAGCGGAACTTACAGGAATCGAGGGTGACCGTATAAAAGTTCACAGCATATTTAAATACAGATCCGGAAGGGGGTTGGAAAAAGTGTCGGATGGAGTAATAAACAGGGAAAAACTTGAGCTGATGACGGGAGTCATAAAGTGAATACAGATTACGCGGTATATGTTTTATCGCCCAGAGAGAAAATAAGATTTCTGGCGATCGGATATATATGTACCTTTGCAGTGGTCTATCTTTTTTATCACAGCATATGGCTGTCCCTCGCTGCAGGGATACTGCCGGTGTTCGTGTTAAAACACTACAGTTCTTTTCTCGCTGATAAACGGAAAGAATTACTTCTTTCCCAGTTCAGGGACATGCTTTATTCGGTGTCTGCGTCAGTTGCGGCCGGAAGACATCTGGGCGAGGCACTGGAAGATTCGCTTGAATCGCTGAGTCTGATGTATCCGGAGGATTCGCCGCTTATGCAGGAACTGAACAGTATGGTAAGGAACATAAAAGACAACAATTTGCATGATGTCAAGCTCCTTTTTCAATTCGCACAGAGAAGCCACTGCGAAGATATACAGAATTTTGCGGAAGTATGTCTGACCTGCAGTCAGACCGGAGGGGATCTGATGGAGGCGCTAAGGAACACTATTGAAGTCCTGGCGGATAAGATGGACATTGAAAAACAGATAACGGCATTCACAGCGCAGAAACGGCTGGAAGGAAAGATAATAACGGCTATGCCTGTCGCTGTGATAATATGCCTGGATCTTTTTTCACCAGATTATCTGGACGTGCTTTACACTACGCTGGCCGGCAGGCTGATAATGACGCTGGCTCTGGCAGGGATATGCGTCGCGTATCGCATCACAGACAGACTGACAAGGATAGAGGTATAGATTGAAATCTGAGCGCGGATTTTTAAGCAGGCTAAAAGAGAAGATCTTCGGTGACGGCGGGCTGCTGGAAATAAGATATGAGAATCTTTATGGAAGCAGCGAAAGCCGGAGACACGCGGAGAAAGCGAGAAAAAGTATATCAAGGAGATATATCATCGCGGCAGCGGTATTCGGGATACTGGCGGCATGCTCTGCTGTGCTCAGTCAGGGAGATGATGTGCCTGTACTTACAGATGACGGCGGTAAAAGTTTCTATGTGATAAGACCGGATAAAAACAGCGGACCTGTAACACTGGATGTTGAAATGACGGTAGATACGAAAGACGGCCAGGTAGTGAAAGAAATACAAATGGTCATAGACCCTGAAGAAGAACAGGAGGTGAGGAATGAAGAGACAATAGAAACAGCCGGACGCGAAAGTTACAGCGACAGACTGGAAAGGGAAATGAGAAGCGCCGTCAGGGCGGTGAATGAAGATGTGACAATGAAGAAGGTCACGCTTCCTGAAACTCTTGCAGGCGGAGAAAAAGTCACCTGGAAAAAAACCGAAAGTTCTGATTTCCCTGTGTTAATAATGCTCTTTATGGTGACGGTTTTCATCATATTCAGGACCAGATACAGTTCTCCTGAAAAAGAGGAACAGGAAGCGAAAGAATCCATAATAAGGGAGCTTCCGGAATTTATCAACAGGATCATTCTGCTCCTGAACGCGGGCGTTGTGCTGAGTACTGCTTTTATAACGATAATGGAAGGCAGAGAAAAACTGGGCGCAGAGGAAAAAAGCTATTTCTACGGGCAGATGAGAAATATCTATACGAAACTCAGACGGGCCAACGGATCTCTCAATACCGAACTCAGAGACTTTGCCAAAAGGAGCGGGGTACGCGAACTTATGCGTTTTTCGAATATCGTCAGCGACAACCTCAGCAAGGGAGCTGATCTTGTCGGGAAACTGAGAAGGGAGAGCGAAGCGCTTTGGTTCGCGAGAAAGAAACAGTCGGAGGAAAAAGGAAGAACGGCGGAAACGAAGCTGACATTCCCGCTTGTGCTCCTGCTTCTTGTCCTTGTGATGGTGACTATCGCGCCGGCAATGCTTGAAATGTGAAAGGGGTAAGTAATGGAAAAGTTAAAAGGGAGCATAACAGAGATAATAATGAGGATACTGCCGGGTGAAGAGCGTTCAGGGGGAATGGAGCTCGTTCAGGTGGCTATCCTTGTAGCGATAGCTATTGCGCTTGGTCTCATATTCAGATCAGAGATAACGTCTTTCGTCAATAAGACTTTCGATAGTCTCAATAACGGGTTTTAGACGCTATGAGAGTCTCTGATGAAAGAGGAACAATGATGGTGGAGGCTGCGATCATTCTTCCGGTGATCATACTTGCTGTAATGGCAGTCATATATACTCTGATATTCATGCACAGGCAGGTCAGTGTGAGAGCGGATATGCATATAGGCCTCTGGGCTGAAAAAGGATCCGTCAGCAGGACTTTTTCGACCGGCTCAGGCGTTGAAGGAACATTTCCTGTATACAGCAGGAAGT
>JAUMVF010000103.1 GCA_030530305.1 Bacillota bacterium | reverse complement strand
GGTTTACGTGATTGTCAAAGTTGAATCTTGCGTTTTCAAGAAATTCTTTCTTGTCATCGCCTTCCAGAGTGTCTGCCTTGATCCATCCGAGGGCTTTCTCTGTGTAAGCTAAAACTTCATCAAAACTTTTTCTTGGCATTCTTTCTACCTCCAATTAAAATTTTCTACCCGTACAGCAGCCCATTCTGCTGGGCGGGATTTGATGATAATATTAAGTTGAACGAATAACTGATTTTTAAGATAAATGAAGCCTGACTAAAAATGCCTGACCGCACACTAAAAATCAGTACTATCGGTTCGGCAACATCGCTATTACACTGCTCCTCATCATAAGAAGCAATTATCAGGCGTAAGAACTAGCTATTTTCCAATGACTGGCCACAAAGGATGCAAACGAAGAATGTATGGCCTCCGGGCAGTGAATATGGTTTTGTCGAAATGCGATACTTCGCTGTTTAAATTATAGCACGGACAATGTATGAATGTAAACAATAACCCGTCAAAAAGTTAACAGCCTCCGCATAAAAAAGGGAGTTCCCCGGTTCACGGGAAACTCCGGCCTATATCTTGGGTATGCTCCCTGCTTATGCCACTATCTGCAGACCGCAGCCTAATCGTTAAAACGTTTCCAGCGCTTCAGCGCCGGGTCCCTGCCACCTGATACATCACGTCATCTGATATGACGCAGTCTACATCGAAATAATCTTCCATCATCCGGGCCAGCTCGTCTGCTTCGGGCAGGCTCAGGGAAACATGGGCCGCGCAGCCTTTATGGTGCTCTTCAAGTTTTGCTCTGCTCATGCTGTGGGCTATGGAGAGCCGGCCGCCGGGCTTCACCTTCGCGGCAAGGGTCTTGATGAGCTCTTCCGGATCGGGAAAATGGGGGAATGCGTTGTACACCATGCAGACGTCGAATCCGCCGCCTTCTTCACCAGTTCCCGTGCACTCATCAACGCCGTCGTACTCCTCTATATCCGCGCAGATGATCTCTACTTTCGGGTCGTCGCAGTTTTCTTTTGCGATCCTGACCATCTCGGGGGAAATGTCAACGGCAGTCACGCCGGCCACGTCCCTGGAAAGATAGTCGGGAAAAAGCACCCCGGTTCCGCAGGCCACGTCCAGGACCCTTATCCCGGGCTTTATCCCTGCGTTGTCGAGGATCTTTGCGATGACCTCTTCATTCCGTATCATGTCCGCATCCCAGCCGGGGGCGCATTTATCGAAAAAATCCCTTATGGCTTCTTTGTTCATTTCGTGGTTCATCTCGTGATTCATTTTATCTCCTTCGGATATCTCTCCGGTATTATCCCCGACTTCATGAGAGCGTAGATTATCGTCGGGATAAATACGAACTGTATCAGTGTTCCCGGCCAGGATGTGACCAGATAGCCGGACACCCACATGGCCAGAGAATAAGTCCCCTGCGTGAATATGAAAGCTCTCGTCACACCGGCGACCACCCTGCCGATGATGATAGCAACGATGAGGCTTATATAAAGATCCGCATATGTTTTCCCGGTCCTTACGAACTTCATCATGAGTCCCGCGATAAGCCCGTAGACTCCCAGTTCTGCCATCATGCTGGGCAAAAGCGCGATAGGCGGCATGCCTGTAAGCGCACTTGATATGGCAGGTCCTGCGATACCGCAGAAAAGCCCGTAGTGCCATCCGCATATGAGCCCGCAGAGAAATACGGGTATATGCATGGGCGAAAAAATGGTCCCTGCGTTCTGGATCCCGTGGAAAAACAGCGGCAGTATGTAGCACAAAGCTATGCACACGGCGCATATTATGGATTTTTTCACGCTTGTCATTTCGTTCATAGGTCGTCCCTTCTATATAAAATACTCCAGTACGCAGATCCCTGCGCAGAGCAGTATCACTAAAACTGCGGTGATGCTCATTCGCTCTTCTTTTCTGGGGGTCCTGTTTTTCGCTCCCCGGTAGCCTCTTGCCTCCATGGCCACTGACAGCTCGTCCGCCCTCTTGAACGCCGAAAGGAATATTGGGATCAACATGGGCACCAAAGCCATTGCCCTCTCCCTGAGTTTTCCGCTTTCGAACCGGGCGCCTCTTGCGATCTGGGCTTTTTTTATGTTGCTGCTCTCTTCCAGAAGCGTCGGTATGAACTGGAGCGCTATGGAAAGGATCATTGCCATTTCCTCAGCCGGCAGCTTGATGAATTTCAGAGGTTTTACCAGAGTCTCCAGAGCTGTCATTATCCCCAGAGGTTTCGTTGTCATGGTCAGAACGCTGCTCATTACGATTATCAGCAGGATCCGCAGGACTACGTTGGTTCCCTGGATCAGACCTTCTTTCGACAGTGTGAATATCCAGAAAGACCAGATCGGATCTTCCGACGAATAGAAAAACGCATTCATCAGAAATATTATCAGGAAAAAACTCCATAGTCTTCTGGCTGAGCCGAAGACCACCTTCAGCCCCATCCCTGCCGCGCATGCCATGGCAAAGATCAGCGCCGCCATGACAGCGTATCCGATTATGGAATTGGTAAATATGACCGCGACGATAAGGATGATAAAACCGAAGAGCTTTGCTCTGGGATCCATCCTGTGAAGAATGGAATCGCCGGGTATGTATCTGCCCGATATCGCCCCTGTCATGTTCTTTCTCCCAACGCTGCTGTCAGTTCACTGACCAGCTCATCTATGGTTATGGCTCTGCTTTCCGCAAGAGTCCCTTTTTCTGTCAGCATCTGCCCTGTCCACGCGGCGCTGCTTACCTGAACGCCGCATTCTCTGAGCAGCTCCTTGTTTCCGAAAACATCATGGACCTCGCCCTTCAGAACGATGCTTCCGCCCTTCATTATGACAAGATCTGTGACGCACTCCGCCACGGCGTCCGCGTTATGGGAAACTATTATTATGGTCATGCCCTCGCGGTTGAGACCTTTAAGCAGCGCCACAAAACGCTCTCTTCCCACCGGATCCAGGCCTGCGAAAGGCTCGTCCAGAAGCAGATAGTCCGGTTTTACCGCCAGGACTCCCGCGATGGCAAGTCTTCTCTTTTCTCCCCCTGAAAGGCTCAGGGGCGATTTGTCCTTTATTTTTTCGAAATCGAATCCGGTCACTTCCAGTGCCCAGCGGATGTTTTCTGTTTTTTCCTCGTCGGAAAGACCGCTGTGCTTGAGGCCGAAAGCCACGTCCTTGAAAGCGGTGGTCTCGAAAAGCTGGCTCTCGGGATACTGAAAAACTATCCCCAGCCGGCTTCTGAGTTTCAGCCTGTCGTAATCCGGGTCGTTTATGTCTTCTCCGTCGATGATCACTTTGCCGGATGTGGGCGTATAGAGCCCTGCGATCATCTGAATCAGTGTGGTCTTGCCGCATCCGGTCATTCCCATGATCCCGCAGATGCTGCCTTTTTCCACAGAAAGAGAGATGTCTTTCAGGGCCTGCTTTTCAAAGATCGTACCCGGATCGTATATGTAGTTGAGATCTTCGATCAGTATCGACATATAGCTTCTACCTGTTCTTTTCTCAATAACGGCATATGGTCTCCACCAGTTCTGCTTCTGTGAGGGGGCAGCTGTCAAGCTCGTATCCCGCCCTCTTCAGCTCGCTGTATATCCTGCAGGAAGCAGGCGGCATGAGCCCGCTTTCCGCCATGAGTTTTTCGTCCGTCAGGATTTCTTCCGGCGTTCCTTCGGCAAGCACCCGGCCCTCTTTCATGAGTATGATCCGGTCTGCCATTATGCTCTCTTCAACGTAGTGAGTGACCATGAGTATGGTCTTTTCGCCGGTAGCGTGGAGCTTCCTGATTATATCCAGGACCTCGCTTCTGCCTTCCGGATCCAGCATTGCTGTGGCCTCGTCAAAAATCAGTATCTCCGGATCCACCGCCAGAACTCCCGCGATGGCGACCCGCTGTTTCTGTCCGCCGGAAAGCATCTGAGGCGAGTGCTTCTCATAGCCTTCCATGCCTACGCGCTCCAAAGCTTTGGTAACCAGCCCCGGGATCTCTTCTCTGCTGACCAGATAATTCTCCAGCCCGAATGCCACGTCGTCTTCAACTACCGATGAGACGAACTGGTTGTCCGGATTCTGGAACACCATTCCGGCTTTTCTGCGTATGGCAAAAACGTCCGCTTTGGAAGTGACGTCGATGCCGTCCACTGTCAGACTTCCGGACTGAGGCAGCAAAAGAGCGTTGATGTGCTTCACCAGAGTGGATTTGCCGCTGCCGTTGTGGCCGAGGATGGCCACCAGCCCGCCTTTTTTTACTCTGATGTCCACGTCTCTGATGGCGTACCTGTCCGCGGATCCGTATCTGTATGTCAGTTTTTCGCCGTTGATTATATCCATACTTCAGTATTTTACTTAACTCCCCCAGCAACGGCAAGTGCTTCTGTCGCAAAACCGAGACGCATGAGGTAGTGCAAAAGGAACCGCGATCTGCCGCGGCTCCTTTCTTTTTGTTATGTATAAAAAGGTTTTTAAATTGGCTTTATTACTTTACTGTTACTTTTTTGCCTGCGTTCTTCTTTGTGAATATCTTCTTGTACTTCTTGACGTAGGTCTTGTTTGCCTTCTTGGTTCCGACATTTACCTTGATGGTCCTGACCGCTGAGTTCTTCAGTGAATTCTTCACCTTAGCCTTCTTCAGCTTCTTGGTCTTGATAACAAGGTTCTTTGTCTTCTTGTATTTTGCAAAAGCCTTGGCCGCGATCTTCTTGGTCTTCTTGCCGATTATGATCTTTGTCACATACTTGGCTTTGCCGCCGGCCTTTGTGACCGCCTTGCTGATAGCCTTGGCGTTTACCGTAGCAACGTTGACCGTCACAGTCTTGACTTTGGAAGCCTTGACTTCTTTCTGAGCGTCTGCTACGACTTTTGCGGCTTCTGCGATCTTGTCAGGATTGCAGGTTATGGCTGCTTCAGCCGCCTGTTTCTTGGCTGCTGTCAGGTACTTGGCCGGAGTGCTGTTCTTCTTGGCCTTTGCTGCAGCTGCCTTTGCCTTCTTGTAGTTTGAATCGCCGAATGTGATGCGGTCCTGAGGCTCCGCGTATTTATCCGAGATCTTTTTCTTGCAGCCGTACTGGAGATAAAGCTCTACCACGTTACGTGTCTTGATCCCTGTGCCGTTGGTTATATATTTGGCGCCGCTGTTTTTGACCGCCTGGAAGGTCTTGTATGTATCTAATCCGTTAGCCACTACCATGTTGTCGGCGACCACTGCATACGTAGCCTTCGGGTCGAACGGTTTGCCGCCTACGGTTTTGATGCTCACCCTGTTCCATGAATCTGCGTAGTACTGCATCACACCGCTGACTTCGCCCATTTCGCCGTTGCCGTTAGGTCCCTTGGTCGTGGACGCGTCATAGTTCTCATCAAGATCAATATTGTATGTCATTCCTGATACGTGCGGGAATCCGTTGGCTGGATTTGTCTGGTTCGCCTCTTCAAGAGTCTCAAGGAGTTCTTCTCCCGTCACATAAAGTACGCCTATGCCTGCCGGCGAGTACGGGAATGCTCTGAAGATATCTGTCCTCGTTACCTGCCCGTTGTAAAGGAAATCATAGATGTTTCCGCCGTTCTGTATGGCTACTACCGGAACATCCGGGTCGAACCCTTCGAATGCGTTGTTGGCATACCAGAGGAGTGCGTCCGTAACGAGATCTCCAAG
>JAUMVF010000102.1 GCA_030530305.1 Bacillota bacterium | reverse complement strand
GAACCAGCCACAAGTATGTTGCTGAAAGAGCTGCAGACATCATGAACGTAAATCTTGACGATCTGAAAATCATCACATGCCACCTCGGAAACGGAGCGTCCGTATCCGCCATCAAGAGAGGCGTATGTATTGATACATCCATGGGATTCACACCTCTTGAAGGACTGGTAATGGGAACACGTTCAGGCGATATTGACCCGGCTATCGTGAACTTTATCGCTGATAAGGAAGGTCTTTCTCAGGAAGAAGCCAACGAGATCCTCAATAAGAAGTCAGGCGTTCTGGGTATCTCAGGCGTATCAAGCGACTTCAGAGATATCGAAGCCGCTGCTGAAGACGGCAATGAGAGAGCTCTTCTGGC
Source organism: Bacillota bacterium (assembly GCA_030530305.1). Taxonomy (GTDB): domain Bacteria; phylum Bacillota; class Clostridia; order Peptostreptococcales; family Anaerovoracaceae; genus RGIG7111. The sequence goes on along the minus strand of JAUMVF010000102.1, from coordinate 5,374 downwards.
GCTGAAAGTATTCGCTCACAAGGTTCGTTTCTATATCGGAGCTTACATCGCAGAGATGAACGGAGTAGACGCTATCGTATTCACAGCCGGAGTAGGCGAGAACGACATAGCAATGAGAGACATCATCTGTAACGACCTGGGCAACCTGAACATCAAGCTTGACCTTGTAAAGAACAAGGTAAGAGGAAAGGAACTCATCATCTCAAGAGACGACTCAAGAGTAAAGATCATCCTTATCCCGACCAACGAAGAGTTGATGATCGCAAGGGATACATACAATATCGTTACAAAGAGAAAATAGTTCGAAAAGAGACAGAAAAAGTCATTGACAAGCGAGCTTCCTGACTATATAATCAAGAAGTTGCGAGAAAAACTAAGAAGGAGGTGTAGAGCATGGCAGTTCCAAAGAGAAAAACTTCAAAATCCAAGAGAGATAGCAGAAGAGCACCTAATATGAAAAAGGCAGCTCCGGGACTTTCTATTTGCCCGCAGTGTCATGAGCCTAAGCTTCCTCACAGAGTATGCCCGAATTGCAACTACTACGATGGCAGAGAGATCGTTTCATCTGAAGCATAGTTTCGGTAAATGATCAAACATCTGAGCTTTCAGGCATAGGATTTTGATAACATGAGAGTCTTTATCAGCCGTAAATGGCGATGAGACTCTCTTTTGTTTTGAGCGGGATAAGGATTACATTATATTATATTATGAAAACTAAAACGAGAAAAAATGTTGAAATTACTGGACTTTTTGTACTTCTGTGGTGTATAGTCTTATAAAGTGATGTTTAGATATTGCTTTTTTGTGATGAGAAAAGGGAGCATTGCATAAAGTATTGGGAGGGAGATTTTTTAATGTTTTTAGTCAGAAGTAAAACTATGGGCTTACTGTCCCGTATTCTCGTTTTCCTGCTCGTAATCACAATGTTTTCGGTTACAGGGCCTTTAAGCCCTGAAGTTTCTGATGCCGCAGATGAGATCGATGAGATCAGCGTTGGCTCAGCGGACACTTTGCTTGATGCCGTAAAAAATATGAAAGACGGCGACGAACTTACTGTAACACTTGATTCGGATATTGAACTGGACGATCCTGCTTCGCCTCTGGAAGAAGATGTTACGGCAGGTCTTGTAATAGACGGTAATAAGACTGTCACAGTCCTTTTCAACGGACACAGTATTTCATCCGCGGTTCTGGATAAAGTAATAGATGTAGAAAAGGGCAGCAAATTTGTTTTCGGAGACGAAGGCGATATTGTAAATAGTTCTGAAGAAGGTAAAGCCTTTACTTCGACTGGCACCGTAACCAGAGTTGCCGGACTGTGTCTGAGATTTTACGGCGATACAGCTGCAAAAGACCGGGTGGAAAAACGGCCGGAAGGAAAAATCGTCTGCTCGAAGAAACGCTATACTGTTACTCTCGCGCCTACAACAGGTGGAGTGATAAAAGATTCATCAGGGGAACTTGCGGCGGAAGGCGGCAGCACTGAAAAGGTCTATTACGCCGAAGGAGAAAAAGCAGTATTCAAAGCTGTACCAAAAGAAAGCCATTACATTTCATCGATCAAGGTGAACGGGGTCGCAAGGACTGTCAATTACAAGTCAGGCCAGAAGATCACAGTTTCAGACATTCAGGAAAATACGAAAATAAAAGTATCATTTGCAATACGTAAATACAAGATAACTGCGAAAAAAGAGACAAGACCCGGCGGAAACGGGGGAACCATCACAGGTACTTGCAGTGTTGAGTACGGTGCGAACAAGACTTTCAAAATGGTTCCGAAATTCGGATACGATATAAAGAAAGTCTATGTTGACGGCAATAGTGTCGGCCGCAAGACCAAATATACTTTTAGGAATGTAAAGAAAAAGCATACGATAAAAGTCATTTTCAAAAAGGTTGATGCGCTGAAGGTAATGATAGACGCGGGCCACGTAGGATATTACAACAGGTACGTGGGTAAATTCGACGGCGGCTATTACTATGAATCTCTGATGACATGGCAGCTTCATAAATATCTGAAGAAATATCTTGAAGAATACAATAACGTGATCGTAGCGACTACCAGGACCAGCCTCTGGAGAGACATGGACGTATATGACAGAGGGTATAAAGCGAAAGGCTGCGACCTGTTCCTCTCACTTCACTCTAATTCCAGTCCGTCGTCAAGTACGGATTATCCTCTTGTCATCAGGCAGCTTTCTGCAGACAAATCAGAAAAGGAACTGGCTTCGAAATTCAGCAGGAACATCGGAAACACCATGGGATGCCGTCAGGAACCATCCGTTTGGACAAGATACTATCGGTCAGGCGGCAGAAAGTTCGAATATTACGGGGTCCTCAGAGGAGCCCGCGCGGCAGGAGTCAACGGATATATACTGGAGCACTCTTTCCATACCAACAGGAAGATGGCCCTTTGGCTTTACAAGAAGAGCAACCTGAGAAAGATGGCCAGAAGAGAGGCCGCGATCATAGCGAATCATTACGGCCTGCACAAAAAAGATGGAACAGCCACTCCGACGACTATCGCAACACCGGAAAACAAGGCTCCTTACAGGGCAAAGATAACAGCAGACACGGTCAGGGTGCGCAAGAAGGCAGGAAGTTCATACAAACAGATCGGAACTCTGAAGAAGGGCGGAATATACACGATCTTCAGGCTCAGTTCCAGCGGCAAGTGGGGCAAACTTTCATGCGACAGCAGCGGCTGGATATATCTTAAAGGAAACACAAAGAAAGTAAAAGCGGACACAGACGTGACCAACTACAAAGTAAGGAAGAATGTCAGCGAGTCCCTTAACATCAGAAAAGGTCCGGGGACCAATTACAGCATCCTGGGCAAGATCAAGAGCAACTCAACGATATATGTCATAAAGTCAGAAACCAAAAACGGTAAATGGGGCAAACTCAAAGACCGCAGTGGTTGGGTCAGCCTCGACTGCGTGAAGAGGGTTTACTGACAGGCAGCAGCGCGTGAAGCGCAAAGCGATCCAGGTTAATAGCGGAAATAAAAAAGGCGGCTTTCAAGCCGCCTTTTAGAATGCTTTTTTCAGTTCCTATTTGTTGATGAGGAGCTCTGCGATCTGTACTGTGTTTGTAGCAGCGCCTTTTCTGATGTTGTCTGCTACGCACCAGATGTTCAGTCCGTTCTCGATGGAGAAGTCTCTTCTGATACGTCCTACATAAACTTCGTCTGTTCCTGCCGCAGATCTTGCCAGCGGGTATACGTTGTTTGCAGGGTCATCCTGAACTATGATTCCCGGTGAGTTGGCCAGGAGCTCTTTGATGTCTTCGATCTCGAAAGGTTTCTCAAGCTGGAGATTGATGGACTCGCTGTGTGAATCGAATACAGGAACACGTACTGTAGTAGCTGTTACCTGGATCGCTTCGTCAAGGATCTTGTGAGTCTCATTGATCATCTTCATTTCTTCCTTAGTGTAACCGTTGTCCTCGAATACGTCGATGTGAGGCAGACAGTTGCCTGCGATCGGGTGAGGATAAGCAGTGCACTGGTCGTTTCCTGCCATACCTTCCTTAAGGTCGCTGATGCCCTTTACGCCGGAGCCTGATACAGCCTGGTATGTTGAGTAGATGACTCTCTTAAGACCATATTTCTCGTGGATCGGCTTCAGGACTACCATTGCCTGGATAGTTGAGCAGTTCGGATTAGCGATGATGCCGTTGTTCCAGTCGATATCTTCCGGGTTTACTTCAGGAACTACGAGAGGAACTTTAGGATCCATTCTCCACTGGCTGCTGTTGTCAACAACTATAACGCCGTGCTCTGCAGCGATAGGTGCGAATTTTTCACTGACTGTACCGCCTGCGGAAAACAGCGCAATATCTATATCCTTGTCGAAGGAATGCTCTGTAAGTTCTTCAACGATATAATCTTTGCCCTTGAATGTTATTGTGGAACCAGCAGATTTCTTTGATGCCATAATGTAAAGATTCTCAAACGGAAAATCTCTCTCTTCCAGAACCTTCAGAAAAGTTCTTCCAACTACGCCGGTAGCGCCCACCAGGGCCAGATTAGGTTTCTTGTTCATTTTTTTATTCCCTCCTAAAAAACAAAATACTGTACAAGTAGAAATTATAGCATTTTACACCTTGTTTTGCAAAGCAAAAAAGGTGAAAAACCCCATAAAATACGTGTTTTTCTTTATTAATCCGTGACTTGTGATATAATATACAATGAATTAATATGTTTAAAGGGGGATAAAACATTGGCGACACTATCTTTTCTTCAGGCTGTGATACTGGGACTGGTACAGGGGCTGGCAGAATTTCTGCCTATAAGCAGTTCCGGACATCTTGCTCTGCTTCAGTATTTTTTCGGCATCAATGGTGACTCGGTACTGATATTCGCGGTAATGCTTCATCTCGGTACACTGATCTCGGTGTTCATTGTTTACTGGAGGGATGTAGCAAAGCTGATCTACGAACTGTGCCGGTGCATAGGTGATATATTCAGAGGAAAAGGACCAAGAATAAACGCGAATCCCACAAGACGTCTGGGATTCATGATAATAGTAGCAACGATACCTACGGCGATCATGGGTCTTGCTCTGAACGATGTTTTTGGAGCTATGTACACATCGATCATAACCATAGGCATCAGCCTGGTCATAACAGGTACGATACTTTTCATAGCTGAGAGAGTAGGAAGCGATAAGAGATCTGTAACAGAGATGAGCTTCCTGCATGCGCTGTTCATAGGTATCATGCAGGGCATAGCCATAACACCGGGCATATCCAGATCCGGATCAACTCTCTTCGGAGGTCTCATTGCGGGACTCAACAGAGAGTTTGCAGTAAAATTCGCGTTCCTCATTTCAATACCGTCCATATTGGGATCAGTTGTAGTGGAACTTCCGGAAGCGCTGAAAGCGGGGATCCCAGACGGTGCTGCAGGCCCGATGATCATAGGGATAATAGTAGCGGCCGTTTCAGGCCTTATAGCAATAAAGACGATGATACGTATAGTATCGAAGAAAAAGCTTTCGTATTTTTCATATTACACGTGGATAGTAGGGGCCGCGGTGATAATATACGCGATAGCTTCATAAAAACGGGAGTTAAAAGAGATGACAGATTCTAAAGAAAAATCTGAAGAGCTTCGCATGAGGGGACTCAGATCAAGAGACATAATAAGCGCCATACTGCTCATAGTAATAGGCGGATTTCTGGTGTTGTCTTTTCAGACGCCGTTGCTCGATCCTGTCGGGAGCGGACTGACAACATTTTTCTGTGGCTGTTTCGGACTGGCGGCGCATATCCTGCCGTTCTTCCTCATAGTCTTCGGGATCCTGATACTTGCGAGAGGTACTGTGCATGTATGTCTCAGGACAGTGATACTGTGCGCGATCGTTTTTCT
>JAUMVF010000101.1 GCA_030530305.1 Bacillota bacterium | reverse complement strand
CGAACAGCGTAATATGGCTAGGAATTCATAATATGAGGTTGTTTGGGATATGATATCAACACCTTTCGGAACGATTATTGTTACAATCGATGGTAAAGAAACTGAATATGTCCCTGTCAGACTTCCGATAGGCGGTTCTTCCTACAGCGGAGCAACTGGCAGATATGCTATCCCGATCATTTATGAACCGGATGGGGAAGAACACCATATAGACTGCAGACTTGTCGGCATTCCTGATGGTGTAAGTGGCGGATCTGATTCAGGTGAGGATCTTGAGTGCATGACATATGATAATACCGATGAGTCGATAAATCTGTCTATTGCTTGCCAGGGTGAGACATGGGAAATGGGATGTACTACCAGATCCGTAGAGAAGGGCTATGATTACGATACCGTTCTTCTGGAGGATGGTATGCGGTATATCATAATGCCAACAACCAAAACGTTAAGATATGTGTTCGGCATTTGCTGGAAAGAGGGCAATATAACGGAAATGGATGCGGATACATGGTTTGGAGCGGATCCAAACTTTTTCGGCGATTATTGTATTGATCCTGAAGTTGGCTCAATTACCTATGATGTGCTGCTCTCCCTTTTCAAGACGGGAAAGTATGTTGATGAAACAAACTTCTACTTCGTTGATGATCCGGAGGAAATGGAACATTATCTTGGCTATCTGCCGGAATACGAAAAACCGTACTGGGCTGGCTATTGTGATATAGAAGACGGATGCGAGTTTGAAACTGCGGAAGAATTGTTCGAGGCAAAGATATATGATGGTAAATCACTGAAAGACAGGTGGGATGCAGTCGCATTGATCAATATCGGTGGTATTTCTGTTCAGGACTATTATTATAGTGTGCCGGAAGTCCGGAATCTTTTTACGGAGGGGAAGCATAACATGCGCAACGCATATGATGTTGTCCTGAAGTATCTGAATGAGCATGATGTCTGCGGATTACTCTCTCAAGGAGCTCCGTCTGACGAGTATGTATCTGAAGCTGGAATGATTGCGGGCGGCATTTCAAAGACTGATTCCGTTATGACAATTGCGGAAGTTATAGCGGGCGTTATTAATGAAATGTTCCTGGATGATAAAACAGCCGTAGATTATCTCGATATCGCCAGAGAAATAAAGGCAGAGCTTGTGAATCTGAATATAAGAACCGAGAAATATTACTGCACACGGTGCGGAGCAATTCTTGATGAACAGAAAGGATTCGATCCGGATGAAAAAAGCTGGGTATGCAAGAAGTGCGGACAGCAGCTGACTGGAGAAGAATCCGGAAGCGATGTCTTTGGTAATGTGACATGGTATTGCGACCATTGCGGTGCCATACTGAATCGGCAGAAAGGTTTTACGGAGAGGTTGGGCAGATGGCGCTGTACAGAATGCGGATTTATGAATGACGTTACTGCTGACAACATTCAAGACGGAAGTCTGTTCAACTGATCGTGCTGACAGCACGAACGCTTACAGATCATTCATTTTCTTGGTAGATCTGCTCGAACCGCGGTATAATATCCCCACGAGGCGATTTATAGAAAGGGCATTGACAGACATGGGGTAAGCAGCGAATACGACAATTGAATACAGGACAGTATCAGGCCTCGTACCGGTTAATGGTATGAGGTCTTTTTTTCACTGTTTTTCTGACGATGAATAGATAGACGGGGCGCATGACGGCTCCGTTTTTTTGCGTTTTTTGGAGGAAAAGCAGATGAAAAAGAATGTGCTGCGGCCCGGCTGCCGGTCGCCGTAGCCTCCTGACTCTCGAAAAAGCTACATTTCGAAGATTTCAGGAGGTTACAAATGAAAATCACATATGAATTTGATAACGGCGACATCGTGACCGTTCAGGCCAGCGACGAGATCGGCAGGTGGATCCTTGCCAGCCGCGAAGAGAAACGCAGACGCTTCAGGAACGCCATAACCCATCTGACAAAGAAGGAGCAAGAGCTGCTGAATGCCATGATCTACGAAGGCAAGTCTCAGGCGGACTATGCCAGGGAGCATAAGCTCGACAAAGGCATGATCTCCCGGAGATACAAGTCAGCAATTCAAAAAATAAAAAATGGAGGATAATGATACTTCCGTCCAGTCACAGCCCTGCCAGGGTGCAGGATCACGCAATGAGGGCGGCCGCAGGAGAACCCTGCGGGGGTTGGATCCCCATGAGGGAAGGTCAGCCGCCTTCCCGCCTGATCGTTTCCCGCATGTCCGGGGTGCCGAGGGCAAATAGGACGATACGTATGAATAAGGCCGGCGGTATTGGTATTTTTTGATGCCTTGCCGCCGGATTACATCGTCGGTTCTATACGGATACGGGAAACGTTTGTGTATTCGCTGAAGGAACGGAGGCAAAAGGTATGAGTGTAATACTTGTACGGCGGGGCGACATATTCTATGCCGACCTGCCGGAAGCACAGGTCGGAAGCGCCCAGACAGGCCGGAGGCCGGTCATTATCACGCAGAGCAACTGGCTGAACAGATCATCGCCAACGGTGATCATTGCGTGTCTTACGAGCCAGATCAAGAATCCGGATATGGAGTGTCACTATGTGCTGCCGCTGCTTAAGGGGCTGCCGCTCCGGACGATGGTGCTCGGGGAACAGCGCCATACGATCGACAAGAGTCTGCTGATCGAATACAGATGTCATATCAGGCGCAGACTGATGCGCAAGGTGACGAAAGCGCTCAGGGCAGCTGAACGCGAGGATTACGGAGACAAGCCGAAAAGGCAGTGGAAGAAGAAAAAACGGAAATGATGAATGAGGCCGTTGTCAAGGATGCGAACACCGGGTTCGCACAATTAACGAAGATCGGAGGAACCGTTATGATGGAACAAGAAATGAATCTGGATACAGCAGCCATGATACCGCAGTATATCTCCAGCGAAGTGCGGTTCTACAACGTTCAGGACATGATGGAGATGAGCGGATGGAGTGAGAATGTGATCCACAAGCTGTTTAATGATCCGGAGTTTCCGGTAGCAGATTTCGGAAGAGCCAAGATCGTAGAGACACATGCGCTGATCAATTACTTCTCTGTAAGGAGAACAAAGACAGGGCAGGGTGACCGGAAGAAGGGAGAACTGAAACATGAGCTCAGAAGCAGGGTCCGTTAAAAGAGGAAAGCGAGGCGACGGGTCGATCCGCAGAACAAAACACGGAACTTACGAATACCGCATCAGTTACTATGATGAATATGGTCAGCGGAGAAGCAAATCATTCACCTGTAAGACTATTGATGAATGTGTTGACAGGGCGGAGGAATTCAAAAAAGAAGTCAGCATGAGGATGAAATTCATACGCCCGAATGCAACGATCTCGGAGATACTCAGGAATAAGGCAAAGATCGATTATGAAAAGAATCACACCGGCGAGCAGGGATATGACAGAACGCTCAGCACCATTGAGATACTGGAAAGAGGCGGCATCGGCAATATGAAGATCGCAGATGTGCGTCCCCGCCAGATCGAGCAGTACCTGAGCTCAATTACGTATTATTCCAATGCTGTGATCGGGAAGATCTACGGACTTTTAAGAGCCGCCTTCCGCATGGCATATGATGCAAGGATCATAGAGTACAACTATATGCTGATGCCGGAACTCCGCTGCCCGAAATCCGACAAGCCGGATAAGAAGATGCGGGCACTGACGGATGAGGAGCAGAAGAAGCTTCTGAAGGCTCTTGAGAAAATGAGATCCAACCCGGAGGGGCTTGTCTTCTGTGATCACATAAAGGGCAGTATTATAGAAACGACGCAGGTCAACAGCTTCTTCAGGAGGATCACAGAAAAGGCTGGGATCCCGGTTACAGGGCAACATGCCCTCCGCCACAGTTTTGCGACGAGATGTATTGAAGCCGGTGTGCCTGCTGTTGTTCTCAAGAAATGGCTGGGACATACTGACATCCATATCACACTCGATACATATGCGGACGTGTTCGCACGTATGGATTTCTCCGCGGCAGATAAGTTTGACGAATTGATGGAAAGCATGGAACTCGGATGGAAAACAGAACCGTAAACCATAATGATCTGCTTCTGAAAACGAGGTTGTCCATGAAGTATTTGCTCAAAAAGCGTAGAATTCTACGCTTTTTTGTTGCTATGGAACATGCTGAGTGATACTATATAATCGTAAAAAGCGTAGAACTCTACGATTTTGTTGTCAGAAGACAATCGGAGTAAGAATGATGATAAATCGAGATAAATACCTGAACCAGTTGGTTAATGCGAAAAACAATGGCTTTCCGAAGGTGATCACAGGGATCCGCAGATGCGGGAAGTCGTTCCTTCTTAAAGAAATATATTATGAGTATTTGCTGGCAGATGGAGTGGCTGAAGATGACATCATTATTATAGAACTGGATGAAGATAGAAACAGCAAATATCGGGATCCGCTGGAACTGGGAGCCTTTGTTCGCGAAAAGAGTTCGGGCAAAGAAATGTGCTATGTGTTCCTTGACGAGATTCAGATGGTGTATTCCATAGTCAACCCCAATCTGACAGATGGTAAACACATTCTTGCGGGAAAGAACGATGAGGAAACGATAACCTTTGTGGATGTCATACTGGGACTTTCACGGGAGAAAAATATTGATCTGTATGTTACCGGATCGAACTCAAGAATGCTTTCAACGGATATTGTTACCGCTTTTAGAGATAAAGCAACAAATATACAATTGTTCCCGCTGTCCTTTGAAGAGTTCAGTGCGTATAGAGATATTCCTGCTTCAGAGGCGCTGTATGAGTTTATGCAGTTTGGCGGAATGCCTCTTGCGGTATTGAAAGATGACGAGGACAAGCAGCCATATTTGAAAGCATTGTTTGAGACCACATATTTCAGAGACATCATTGAACGGAATCATCTGAAAAAAAGTGAATCGCTGGATGAGCTGTGCAATATTATCAGCGCAGCAACAGGTGAGCTTCTCAATTCAGAAAAAATATCAAATACTTTCAGCAGCGTAAAACATGAAAAGATTGGCAAGGATACAGTTGAAAAATATATTGGATATTTTAAAGATGCGTTTATTATTCAGGAGGCCAGGCGTTATGATCTCAAAGGCAGGAAGGAAATCGGAGCATTAAGAAAATACTATTTTTGCGATACCGGACTTAGAAATGCAAGACTGAATTTCGCCTTTCCTGATGAAGGCCAGATACTGGAGAATATTGTATATAACGAGTTGATATACAATGGCTATTCCGTAAATGTCGGAGTATTTGACACAATAGAGAAGAACCGTGAGGGGAAGTCGGTACGGAAGAATAATGAAGTGGACTTCTATGCTGTCAAAGGACTGCGTTCATATTATATTCAGGTAACTGCTGATATCACAAACGCAGAAACAAGAGCGAGAGAAGTCCGGCCATATATGATGCTGAATGATCAGGTACAGAAAGTATTGGTAGTAAATCGTCCTGTCAAGGAAAGCAGAGATGAAAACGGATTTACAGTAATCGGCATTGTCGACTTTCTGCTGAGGTTCATTAAATGAAAAATATGCCAGAAGATTTTATCGCCTTACACAGTATACGGTGCGCCTTTCACAATCCCATCAGACTTAGTGGGATTTGCAGAACAGGCAGGCGGCGGAAAGAGGCGGTTTTAAGGGGCGGGGAGGAATCTCGATTCTTCTCGTCTCCACCAAAAATGCGTTACTCGAACTTCTGTGCTCAAAAAAATTTGAGCCGGACGAGTAACTGTCCATATACCGTGTATCAACACACGCAGAAAGACCGCATCTGATTTGTTTCAGGATGTTATATTCATTATGCCACCTTTGTTCTATGTTGTTTGTGGTTATTCACAT
>JAUMVF010000100.1 GCA_030530305.1 Bacillota bacterium | reverse complement strand
ATGGCAGTCTTCAACAACGAAGGCCGGCGTATCCGCGGCGGGAAAACTCACCGGGAAAACTGTAGGAAATACCGCTGTCACCGGAAGGCCTGCTTTTAACGGCAAAACCGCATCCATCGAAGCTTCCAGGGATGTGACTATCACCATAGGCACTAATCCGATGACGGTCACAGGCAAGACTGCGATAGTCAAATACACCAATGTAAAGAAAAAGGCTCAGACACTCAAGCGTTACAAAGTTCTGACGGTTAAAAACAACAAGGGTACGACTACTTATACCAAGAAAACCGGGAACAGGAAGATCCTCGTGAACAGGACCACCGGCAAGGTTACTGTTAAAAAAGGCCTCAAAAAAGGTCTTTACAAGGTAACCGTCAGCATCCGCGCCGCAGGAAACGCAAACTACAAAGCGCTGACCAAGAAAGCAACTTTCAGAATAAGAGTAAAATAACAGAGCAATATAAAGAGGAGATCCGTAACGGATCTCCTCTTTTTTATCATTTCAACTTTATTTCACACGGATCTTCATTGTTGCGTATCTGGTTTTTGCCTTGAAGTTGCCGTTGCCGGCAGCTTTTACTTTCACTCTTACTTTGTAAGTTCCTTTCTGAAGGCCCGTCTTTACTGTGACTTGACCGGTCTTTTTGGCAACAATGATCTTACCGTTTCCGCTGGTTTTGGTAGAGGTCGTTGGGCCTTTGTTGCTTTTTACTGTCAGGACTTTAGTCCGCTTTAAGGTCTGAGCCTTTTTCTTTACATTGGTGTATTTTACAATTGCGGTCCTGCCTGAAACTTTGATTGGGTTGGCTGCCTTCTTTATGGTGAACGGGATGGTCTTCACGCCTTCGTAGTACTCGCCCCGGAATGTCACGATGGCTTTGGCTTTCCCCGCATTGGTATTGTTGCTATATGAGACTTTATACTGGCTGTCCGCAAGTACGTCGCCGTCTGCTCTTGTGACCTTTACTGTCGGCTTTTTGGCTTTACCGGTGTATGTAGTGGTGGTATATGACAGCTTATAGCCGTTGGCTTTGGCGATCATCCCTACGAATTCGTCAAACCCGCATACGGGGCATACGGTCCTGACTTCACCGTCAGTCGTCGGCGTCGCCTTCGTGATGACCGCATTGAATTCGTGTGGTTCGTATCTGAAGAACACCCTGCCGTCCGCAGTACCGGAATCCACATGCCTCAATTCGTTGTTCTGGAACTGGTCCAGGAGAGATGTATCAGAAACTATACTAGATATGTCATTTCCCGTTGTTTCTAAAGATATCTGGCACTTCTCCGCAGCTATCAGTTCTTCGGTACTTCTCATAGCCTTGCTGTATTGATCTCCTGCCCCCTGATAAGACACCATATACTCTGTATCGATAGTGATTTTCCTTGCTAAAAAGCCACACGCGGAATCCACTTCACTGACAGCCTCAGCGGATACTGAAGCAGTATCTGTGATAGTCAGATCCCCATACAAAGGGTATTCACCTGTGCTGATGGAAACAGCCATATCGGAAGCCCCTGTTGCTTCTGCTGATACGGAAATATCTGCATCGCCGGAAATGCTCGTGTTTCCGTCGCTGCATATTCCATATGTATTTTCATCAAAGGGTCCTACGTCTATGGAAAGCATGCCGCCTTCTTCTGAAGTGATTTCCAGATTACCCGGCACATTGATGCCGAACTGGCTATGACCGCTTATCTTGTTCTCGCCTTTCAGTACGATCTTGAGATCTCCGAAACCGGACCTTACGTCGATGCTTGCGCCATCGTAGTCGTCAAGAGTCAGTATGCCGTCCACAGCATCATAATAGGCATTGGCGCCTTCAGGATCTGTGGTCGCTTCCTCCGCACCGTTGATATAGTACGGATTATCTGCGTTAAGTGCTATATGATGATAAGATCCGTCATCATTCACATAACCCACCGTCACAATCGGCAGTACGCCGTCCGCATATGCCGGCTGGGTCCCTATCAGGGGCATGAACGCGATTGCCGTTATCACAGCAATAAAAACAACCGATATTCTTTTCTTTACTCCTGTCATTGTGCACCTCCTGAATTATTGATGGCCTTCTGCGTAATTTTCTTTGCATGACCTTACATAAGCGCCGTAAGTGAAACCGCCCCCCTTATAACGTTTCATGAACTCGCTTACATATACTGATTTATCACGATCTTGCACGATTTTTTCGACGTATCCGGCCGACTTCTCAAGGGATGTGAAATACATGCTGAGTACCAGTTTGTGTTTGCTTTGGTATGGTTTTCCGTTGCCGGCATTCACCATGTCCGCATTCATCCGGTTATATGCGCTGTAGAGTGTCCTGGTGCTTTCCATGGACAGCCACGCGTCGTTGAAGGCCCCTATCTTGGGCACGTCTATGCAGGCTCCCGCTACTTTGAACAGTGTGGTCGCAACAGTGACTGTCGCGCCTCCCTGAACATCAAGATGCTCCAACAGTTTATCGAAGGATATGCTGGCAAACTGCTCAAGGATCTCATCCTGCAGCATCTCCGCCATGAATAACGCCTTTGGATCATCCATCTTCAGTTTTGCCAGTTTGAGACCATTATACAGTCCTGTTGAGGATGGAGGTATGATCTCCATTAACTGGGTGAGATTTTCCGTATAGTAGACATTCAGCATTATCACATCTACAGCGAAGTCATAGGCCTCTATGCCTTTGCCCATGCCCTTATATAGTTTCTGCACATTGTTCCAGTGGGGCTGTATCTTCTTCAGTATATTGTTGTACTTAGTTATCTGGCGTCCCGGGACGCATTTATCCATGGCCTGAGCAAAACGATACCTTGTTTTATTATCCTTGAATATGGCACTGCCCTCCGCTCTGAGTTCAGTTAAAACCGTGTTGTCTTTTGTCTCATCATAGGTCTCTTTTATCTTTTTGCCCGCTCCACCGAGGGTCCAGTCCTCTTCAATGGCATCTCTGAGGAGTTCCATTGCCAGAGCTTTCTCCACTTTTTCTTCGGTGAATCTTCCGTCATTGAGATAACCGTCAAATATCGCTTTGATATTTTCCACCGGCCCGTTCATCATCGTCGTCTTGATGGCTGACCATGTAAGATTACTGTCTGTTTCCTTACACAGGATCGTCATCAGATAGTCTTCCGCATTCTCCATTGCATATTTATAACTCTTGTTCATCAGATTCTTAGGATGTGAACTGTATAGATTCGAGTCCGTGATCTTCGCCGCCGGATAAGCTTTAGCCGGCGCCGCCATGTTATACATCTTGACTTTCTTGAACGGATCGTTGCCCGATGCTTTACTGATCTTCTTCCACTGGGCTTTTCCCGCGGAGTAACGGACATCTTTCAGCGCGGAACATCCGTAAAAGGCGTTCTTCTCCACTTTAGTCAGATTATGATAAACAAACAGCTGTGATATCTTGGCGCAGCCTTTGAATGTGCCCTCTTTCACTGCGGTCAGGCTGAGTGGAAGATATAACTCACCCTTAATAGATTTGCATCCGTTGAAGGCGTTTTTACCGATCGTTTTTACTTTGCTCGGAAGTTCAAGTGAGGTAAGCTTTCCGCACCCGTAAAAAGCGCCTTCCTCTATCGTGGTCAGGGAAACCGGAAGTCTCAGAGTCTGAAGGCTGGTGCATCCCTTCAGGGCATTTTTACCGATAGTCTTCATATTGCCGTCTTCGATCGTGACTTTGGTATACTTCTTGCCGGCCATGGCAGAGTCGCCCAGCTTTACAGCCTTCTTTTTGCCGGCGGAATCCAGCTTGATGGATGCCGGCACCCTGAAAGCTCCGTTGCCCGAGTCTCCAATATATTTCAGCAGTTCAAGGCTGTTTTTATCCACTTGTCTGTACAGCCAGCTGTTCTTGATCTTTATTTTTCCCGCCATGTTGATTGGGATAATTACAGATGCCGCCGGGCAAAGTTCCGTTTTCTTTGTCTTTACTTCGAGCCTGAAAGAGCCGCATCCCTTGGCAGTCACCTTATCCCCCGACTCTATCCATGCCTGGTTTTCTTTTCCGTTAGTATAGATGCGGCAGGTGTATTTTGCGTTATCACATGGCTGTACACCAAGAGGCAGCACGAATACATCTTTTTTCAATGTATAGGTGCCGTTCACATTGGCTTTCACGATGGAACCTGTAAGTTTTACCACCTGATAGCCCTTGACCTTGACTGTGACAGTTTTTGATCCCGCCTTATAGTGTTTGGTCTCTTTGGTCTTGACAGTGATTTTTACCCTGCCCGGTTTAAGGAGTTTTATCTCGTCGCCTGAAGCGGCTTTCGCGATCGAACTGTTACTGCTCTTCAGTGTGATCTTCGCGGATTCTTTCCTGTCTATATCCAGAGATACTGTCTTCTGTTTGTTGATCTTGCCGCTTTTCATATCGAAAGCGTTCTTTGATACGTTGATCGTCTGTTTTGCCTTTTTTATTTTGAATGTGACGGTCTTTGAATTTTTATACTTTCCCTTTCCGGTCACCTTTACTTTGGCAGTGCCAGGTTCTTTATTGTTGGAATACTTTACGGAATAATCCGTCCCGCTTCTTAAAGTCAGGCCTTTGATGCTGACTTTAACTTTTGGCTCCCGGGTCTTACCGTTCCATGTCACATCATTCACATCGACGGTGGCTTTGCTGATATCCGTGATCCTTGATATGGTCAGTTTCTTGTTCTTTATCATGTGGTCATAAGAACCTGACCTTCTTTTGATGGCGTAACTGAGCGAATCACTCTTATGACCTTTTATGGAAAACCTGCTGCCGGCTGATTTGTATTTCTTATTGGTCTGCACGGACATAAGGGAATAGTCGCCTTTGTACATGGTGATCTCCGGACCGTTATTTATGGTTATCTTACAATCGTGGTTTCCTCCGAAATCATAGATCCCTATAGCGCAGGTAGTGCCGTTGTAATTGGTCTTGTCCAGTATCAGGGACCCTGTTCCTCCTATGGTGATGTTGGCAGCCCGGGTATCAGCGTACGCGCTAATAGCGGCGAGCTGATTTTTGCCCGACAGCTTTATTTTGAAAGTCGAACCCATATCCCACATTTCAAGGAAGGCTGTGTCCGTTTTCCGACCGCTTATGGTTAACGTATTGGATTTCGAATTGTATGAAAAGCCTTTAACCTTCCTGGTCTTCTCCTTCTTAGCGTATACATATCCGCCGCCATTAGGCTGATCCCAAACGTTGATGTACGCGTTTTTTCCCGGCCCGGACGCATGGGCCTGACTGCCGCTTACAGCCCACACGGCCGCAAGACACGCAAATGTGATGATAAGAATCAGAATCAGATTAGTCGATTTCTTTTCTAACGTCATAGATACCTCCGTTGCTGTGCTCTTTATATTCCAAGATCATATTCAAGAAACAGGTGGCGCGGGTCATAGACCTGCCGCCCGACCTTCATGGGGCCTTTCCCTGCTATATAAAAACCAACTTTCCTCTAAAGTGAAGTGGAAGGAACGTTCTTCGACGTGGTGTCCAGTCTGACTGCGCGGCATCCTCTTTTTACGGCCTCTTCAATGGCGAAGCGGAGCATCCTTTCGCCGCAGCCTTTTTGCATCACGTCCTTGCGTACGGTGATCAGGTGTACGACCAGCACCTCGTCATCGCTGCAGTCCACCCTCCAGTCCACATCGTAATACTCTTCAAACTGGTCGTGATTTATCACGATGTATCCGGGAATGTCCCCGTCTTCTTCAAGGACGTAAAGAGTGCCCGCTTTTATTGCGGCCTCTGTCTGCTCACGGTTGGGGTACACGCCTTTTTCGTAGACCGTGTACGCTTCGTGCGCCTCCTCATATTCCTGGACGCTTGTGAATATCTTCTCGATCGCGTCAAGATCGTTAA
>JAUMVF010000099.1 GCA_030530305.1 Bacillota bacterium | reverse complement strand
GAAGGGAATGAAAGATCCCAGTAAGGCGCGGCGATCACGATCACGTCGGCAGCCGCGAATTTGCGTGCGTACCTGAAGACCCTGTTGTCCCAGGCTTCCTCCTCGATGAGTTTGAGCCTGTAATTCAGGGATTTGTTGTCTATGGCTTCTATTGACTCGTTCTTCAGTGCGACTTCTGTGACGCGCACATCGTTTCCCTCCGACAGTCTGTCGATGAATTCTGTGGCGAGTCTGTAGGTCCTGGATTCCTTATCCGGTTTCATGCAGCAGTTGACAAATAAAAGTTCCATTCTTTATACCTCTTTCGGCAGCGGGGCTGCCATATTTATACCTGTCATTTTTTATCACACCAGATGATTGTAAAACTGAAGGCTCGCAAAGTCAATATGGGAAAACTGCAAATACATAAAGACACTTACCGCGGTTTGTTGTAAAATAAAGGAGCATAAGAAACCATCCGCACCGGGCGGAAAGACCGGTTCTGCCGGCCGGACTGCGGAAACGGAAAAGGGAAGATATGAAGATCGCGTTCCACACACTCGGATGCAAAGTGAATCAATATGAAACAGAGGCCATGGCTGAGGAATTCAGGGCGGCGGGACATACCGTCGTCAGTGAAGAAGACAAGGCTGATGTTTACGTGGTCAACACCTGTACGGTCACCAACCTGGCGTCGCGTAAGTCCAGACAGTTCATACGCAGGCAGAAAGCCCAGGCTCCAGAGTGTATCGTAGTGGTGACCGGCTGCTACGCCCAGACGGATCCGGAGAAGGTCGCTGCCATAGAAGGCGTCAACATCATCTGCGGTACCAACGAGAGAAACGGGCTTGTGGAAAGGGTCGAAAACTACGCGGGGAATTATCTTAAAAAAGAGCCGGAGCATGAGTCCGCAGACGGGGCTGCGCACGAGCCGGCGCCTGTGGAAAAACACATCCTCCCTTATGAAGCGCTTGACGAATATGTTTCATCGGGCATCATCACGGGAGCATCCGAAAGGACAAGAGCGTATATCAAGATCCAGGAAGGGTGCAACAGATTCTGTTCATACTGCATAATACCCTATGCGAGAGGTCCTGTACGCAGCAGAGACATGACAGAGATCATTGAAGAGGCTGAAGAACTGATCCGGGGTGGATACAGGGAAATCGTGCTCACGGGTATAAACACGGCTCTGTACGGAACAGAGACAGGCGGGGATTTTCCGCTGAAGAGCTTGCTCGAAAGGATCAACGCCATAGAAGGAGACTTCAGGATACGCCTGAGTTCACTGGAACCGACGGTGGTCAATGCCGAACAGGTAAAATTGCTGCTCAGAATAGAAAAACTCTGCCATCATCTCCATCTGTCCATACAGAGCGGAAGCGACAGGATCCTGAAAGCCATGAACAGGTCCTACAGCAGGGAAGATTATCTCGATATAGTCAGAGTGCTCAAGGAAGCGGATCCTGATTACGGCATATCCACAGATATCATCGCGGGATTTCCCGGCGAGACAGAGGATGACTTTGCCGAAAGTCTTGATATAATAGAGAAGGCGGGATTCTGCAGAGTCCATGCGTTCAACTATTCCGTGCGGCCCGGCACACGCGCCGAGAAGATGGAAGGACATATAGCTTCGGAGATCAGAAAAGAGCGGACGGAAAGACTGTCCCGGGCGGGAGATGCTGCCGCCGAAAAGTTCTGCCGCGCCCTGACCGGAAAGACGAGAAGAGTCCTGACAGAGGAACTGACTTCAGACGGGAAATGCATCACGGGTTACACAGACAACTATGTAAAAGTATTCCTGCCTGCCGGAGGTCTTGATACCAACACGTTCTACGACGTGGAACTTACGGGTATTACAGACGGCGGCATGAGCGGGGAAGTTAAATAACGAAAAGCGTATATGATTTTGCATAAGGAGGAGATAAAATGTCAGATTGTATTTTTTGCAAAATAGCTGAAAAAGAGATACCGGGAAACATCGCTTATGAAGATGACAAGATCCTGGCTTTCCATGACCTTGATCCCCAGGGACCGGTCCACGTACTCATAATCCCCAAGAAGCACATCGCGTCACTTGACGATGTTGAGGCGGAGGATCAGGAGCTCATGGGATATATCCTCACCAAGGTAAAGGATATCGCCAGGGATCTGGGACTTACTAACGGATACAGGCTTGTAGTCAACTGCGGCGAGGACGGATTCCAGACTGTTAAGCACCTTCATTTCCACCTGATAGGCGGACTTAAAATGGGATGGCCTCCTTACACAAATAAATAACTTGCAAGCCGGCCCGCGTGATAGTATAATATCAACGTTGTAAAGTGCGGACAAAGCCGTTTTGTTTGCTCAAATATTAACACGACAGGAGGTGAAAACGGTATGGCACAGGTAATAGTAAAAGAAAACGAGAGCCTGGAAAGCGCGCTTAAGAGATTCAAGCGTTCATGCGCTCGCGATGGTGTCATGAGTGAACTCAGAAAAAGAGAACACTATGAAAAGCCAAGTGTTAAGAGAAAGAAGAAATCTGAAGCTGCAAGAAAAAAGGCCAGGAAATACTAGTGCTCAACTGTATTAAAATATCAGAGGTGAGATCGAATGACTTTAAAAGAGAGATTGGCATCTGATTTTAAGGATGCGCTGAAAAATAAAGACGAGATCGGAAAGAACACCATCAGCCTTGCAAGAGCTGCAATAAAGCAGTACGAAGTAGACAAGAGAGAAGAGCTTGACGACGAAGGGGTAATCGGTATCCTTTCAAAGCAGGTCAAGATGAGAAAAGACGCTCTTGACGATTTCGAGAAAGCCGGAAGGACAGACCTTCTTGATTCATACAAAAAGGAGATAGAAGTTCTGTCAAAGTACCTGCCCGAACAGCTTTCCGCAGATGAGATAAAGAAGATCGTTGAGGAAACTGCAGCGGACATGGGAATAACAGAAGGCAAACAGAACATGGGGAAGATGATGGGAGCTGTGATGCCGAAGGTAAAAGGCGTCGCGGACGGAAAAGACGTGAGAAAAGTCATCGAAGAATTTCTCGGATAGCAGAAAAGATTGGGGCTGCCCTTAGCGGGCAGCCTTTTTAAAAAAACGGAAAAGACCGGGGCGAAGCAGCAGACAGGACTCCGGCAGGAAAGGAAAAAGTATTTGCATAGTATTGATATCAGCAGGGCTGAACACAGAGTAGTAAATCTGGACGGGGACGTGGACAGAAGGGAGCTGTTCGGCAACCTTGACGAGAATCTGAGGCTCATAGAGGAGAAACTGGACGTCAGCATAGTCCAGAGAGACAACAGTCTCATAATTATAGGCCGGGAAGCCGGAAAGGCCGAAGAAACGATCAAAGAGTTCGTAAAGGTCCTAGCCCAGGGAGAAGCTCTGGATAAACAGAAGGCAGGATATATCATGTCTCTGAAGTCAGACGGCATCTCATATCATGAGAGCGCTGTCGGCAAAGACATCATATGCTTTACCCACGCGGGAAAACCGCTGAGACCGAAGACCGTAGGCCAGCAGAAATACGTGAACAGCATAAGGTCGAAGGAGATCGTCTTCGGGATAGGCCCCGCAGGAACGGGAAAAACGTACATAGCAGTGGCTATGGCAGTTGACGCCCTCAAGAACAAGAGAGTAGAGAAGATAATACTGGCGCGGCCGGCAGTTGAAGCCGGTGAAAGTCTGGGATTCCTTCCGGGAGATCTTCAGGAGAAGGTGGATCCGTATCTCAGACCGCTTTATGACGCGCTTTTTGATGTGCTTGGAAGAGAAAGCGCAATAAGATTAAAGGAAAAAGAGACTATCGAGATAGTGCCTCTGGCATACATGAGAGGCCGTACCCTCGATAACGCTTTTATAATACTGGATGAGGCCCAGAATACTACGAGGGAGCAGATGAAGATGTTCCTCACAAGAATGGGCTTCGGTTCAAGGGTGGTAATAACAGGGGACGTTACACAGATCGACCTGCCGAGAGGCAAGAAGTCGGGTCTTGTGGAAGTCACCAAGATACTGAAGGGCGAGCCGGATATAGATTTCTGCTACCTGAAGGATGTGGACGTCGTGCGTCACGACCTGGTCAAGAAGATAATCTCGGCCTACGACAGATACTACAAGAAGAATCCGGACACAGAGCCCGAAAAAAGCAGGAACAGATGGTAGCCGCAGGCGGTGACAGGTTTTAAGGACAGCAAAGTATGGAACTCATATTCAATGAATGCGATCTGCCGGAAAAAGCAGTGACAGACAAGATGGAAAAGGCAGCGGCGCTGTGCCTCGCAAGAGAAGGCATAGAGGCGGAAAACGTTGAAATAAGCGTATCTTTCGTCAGTGAGGAAGAGATAAAAGAACTGAATAGTGTTTACCGTAATAATAATTCCGTAACTGACGTTTTATCCTTCCCCCAGTACGACGATCTGACCCGGCTGGGAGCTTTTCCCGGAGATGATCCGGAAGAAGAGCCTGAAGATGATGCGGAAGAACCGTACGTGGACTACGATGATGAAGCCGGCGAGATAGCGCTGGGTGATGTTGTCATCTGCACGGACAGGGCTCGTCAGCAGGCTGAAGAGTTTGGCCATTCCTTTGAGCGGGAACTGGTCTATCTTTTCGTCCACAGCATGTTCCACCTTCTGGGATACGACCACATGGAACCGGAAGAAAAAAGTGAGATGCGCCAGGCGGAAGAAGAGATAATGGGAAAGCTTGACCTTGCAAGATAGCCTGCGCAGGCTGATCAGGCGAATGTTTCAGATAAACAGAAAGGTTTCACATATGAACAGCAGAGAATTGTTTGAAAAAGCTCTTGCGGCGCGTGAAAACGCCTATACGCCCTATTCAGGATTCAAGGTGGGAGCTGCGTTACTGACAGAAGACGGTAAGATATATACGGGAGTGAACGTGGAGAACGCTTCATACGGAGCAGCTATCTGCGCGGAGAGAACAGCGTTCGTAAAAGCCGTTTCAGAAGGATACAGGAGCTTTTCCGCTATCGCTATAGCAGGCGGAAAAGACGGCGGCGAAATGGAGGAATGCTGGCCCTGCGGGATATGCAGACAGTTCATGTATGAATTCAGCCCGGACCTTGACGTGACCACAGGCAGCTGCGCAGATAAGCTTGTGACAAAGAAGCTTTCAGAGCTTTTGCCCGAGGGATTCACACTGCAGAACGAATGATATATGTGACAAGAGCGGAGGACAGATGAGATCAGGATTCATAAGCATCGTGGGACGGCCGAACGTGGGAAAATCCACGCTTCTGAACGCCATATTGGGGGAGAAGATAGCCATCACCACAGATAAGCCCCAGACAACGAGAAACACAATAAGAGGGATATACACTAAAGACGATCTTCAGATCGTTTTTATTGACACGCCGGGAATACACAAGCCCCGCAACAAACTGGGAGATTTCATGACCGGAGCGGCGCTGGACACTTTCAAGGAGACTGACGCAGTGATCTTTATCACGGACGGGGCTCTTGACGACGGCCCGGGTGACCGCTTCATACTCGATATAATCAAGGATACGGAAACACCGAAGATCGCTGTTATAAACAAGATAGACAAGATGGAGCCGGACAGATTCAGATCCATCTATGAGGAATATGAAAGTCTTGGGATATTCGATCATATTATCGGCGTTTCAGCTCTGAACGGAAAGAACGTGGAGGACGTGATAAACGCGGCGGAAGGATTCATGGAGGAAGGCCCCATGTTTTTCCCTGCCGACATGGTCACCGACGATCCGGTGCGTTTCATCGTCAGCGAGATAATACGTGAAAAACTGCTGATGTATATGAATGACGAAGTGCCTCACGGAACGGCGGTTGAAATAGAAAAGTACGAAGAAAGAGAAGGCATTACGGATATAAGCGCAGTGATCTACTGCGAAAAGAAGACCCACAAGGGAA
>JAUMVF010000098.1 GCA_030530305.1 Bacillota bacterium | reverse complement strand
CAAACGCATAGCGTCCACTGAACCCCGCGTCGAACGCGGGGTTTTCTGATAACAAGAAGAAAGCAGCCCTGTGGCTGCTTTCTTTTATTCCTTATATTTCTGATTCAGTGCATTTTTTTCGTCAGGCCGAGTCTGACCATTATCCACCATAGGATAACTGCGCCCAGACAGCAGACCAAAGTGATTATCCCGAGACCGAACACCATCGAGCTCCATCCTATAGTCGCAACCGTCGTTCCGATTATCGCAACGATATTAAGAATGAATCCTATTAGAGAACTGGCTGTGCCGGCTGCTTCAGCATGAGCTTCCAGAAGCACTACCATTCCAAGCGGTCTTATCATACCTTCCGCTACAAGCATCAGTATGGCACCCAGCATGAACAGTACCGGGCTGATCCTTCCTATGGATAGGAGTTCTGCCCCGCTTATGATCAGCAGCGCAAGTATTATGCTCACCACCCTGCTCACGCCCATTTTTCTGGCAAGGAACATATATATGAACGGCGCTACAAGGGACATGACAGATCCAACAGCATAGTACAGGCCGTACATGGTGTTGCTCTCGCCGAATTCGTTGATTATCACGTAAGAGCTTTCTCCGATGTAGGCCCAGACCGGCATGGTCACAAGAGCCATTATTACCAGGAAAATCACGAAAAAGCTGCTTTGACACATGGCTTTCGCTTCTCTTACAACGTCTTTCATGTTGCTGGCGATCCCGTTTTCTTTCGGAAGCGTCTCCTTACAGAAGAAAAGCGGTATCCCGGAAATAAGAATAATAACTGTCAGAAAAACAAATATATATCTCCACGAACCGAAATTTATAAGAAGCGCTCCCAGTGACGGGGCGCAAACCGGCCCGATAAGAGCTGAAGCCTGAAGAATCGTCATAGTGCTCTGGAATTTTTTCCCGCTGTAGCTGTCTTTTACCATAGCCGCGGTAACAGTTTCCACAACGCCTGAGCCAAGTCCCGCTATTCCCCTCATGACGGAAAGCAGCACTATCCCCTGGGCTGCCGCACAGGCAAGGGTTCCGGCCGCGCTAATCAGCGTTCCCGCCGCGACTACTGCCTTGCGTCCAAATCTGTCTGATATGCTCCCGCCGAAAAGCGTTCCTATGGCGGTGGTCAGTATTCCCGCGTTGAGGCTGATATTCAGCATGCCCTCCGATACCGCAAACTGCTCTTTGAGTACCGGCAGAGCCGGAAGATACATGTCAAGAGTGATCCACTGTATAGTGGTCAGAGCGATCAGCCACGCGGAAAAGAATCCGGAGCTCATTTTATCCTGTTTTATAAGTATCTCGCTGTCATTCATTGGTTATCTATTATGGTTCGCACATGCCGCAGGGTTCATATCCCTGTTTGATCAGTTCTCTGCGCGTTGCTTTTACTACTCTTTTATTGTGATCGGCCATCTCCTTTACACCCTGGCACGACGGGAAATGGAATTTTCCCGAATTCATATTGATCACGTATTTTCTCTCTTTATTGGTGCGGGACATATCGCCTTCCAGCGAACTTTCTTTTACGTATCCCGTGTTGTAATTGATCTTTGATCCGTCGTCTCTTACGTTGTAGCAGAAAACGTTGAAGCATATCCCTCTGCCCTTGTCTTCTACTGACCTGGCTTCCATGAGCACGCCCCGTGCTATCAGTTCTTTGCCGCGGAAAACAGGCGTCACTCTGTACAGCACGTGATTGCCGCTGTATCTGATATATGAATTAATTCTTTCCTCAAAGGGGAGCATCCCCACAGAGTTACAGTAATGAGTGCCCGTGATCAGGTTTCTCGGGTTGGCGTTTTCATCGGAAAGAGCCCATCCAAGAAGGTGCATTCTCTCCCAGGACTGGCCGCTCTTCCAGCCTGAAGGATGAACGAAAGATATATCTTCCCTTTCCTCGTTAGCTTTCGGCATTGTCTGTTTCGAAAGGCTCGCTCTCGCGTATGTGCAGCGCCCCCTTTTATCCAGCCTGCCGAATTTCTTGTATGATTTACGGGCTTTCCTGAGCTGTTTCTTCGTGAAAAACGGTTTGTTCTTATTGACTATTCTGTATGGCTTACCCTTCCATTTCAGTTTCGCCAGCTTATTTTTAGCTCTTTTATACCGGCTCTTCTGAGTTCCTTTTTTCTTGTTGCTATCTACCGCAGATGTCCCGCTCTGCTCTGTATTCCCGGACGAAGCATTCTGACCCTGATCATTTCCCGGATCGGTCGAAGACTCTTCTGCTTCAATAGGGCTCTCCTCCATAACGTCAGATGAAATCACATCATCTTCATCGTCACCATCATATGACCAATTATCATCTTCAGCATAATCATCATCCTGACTATCATCGTAAGAATAATCGTCCTGCCCTGTCCACTGATCTTCATCATCAGAAAAAGAACACCCGAAGAGTGTCATAGACGACGCCAGAACTACGATCATCAGAAATAGTCCGGTCTTCACAAATAATGCTTTCTGTTTCTTCATTCTACATACTTTCATATCATCCCTATTATATCAAAAACGGACCTCCCTGAGTGAAAGGTCCGCAAATATTATGATTTCCTACTGTTCTACAGTTCACAGAAATACTTCACCTGATCCTGCATATAGTCCTTCATGCCTCTTCCTTCTGTAGCCCAGTACGGCAAAACCAGAAGCGTAGGTCCCGGGATCGCATTGCCTTCGATAAGCATCGGGCCATCCTCTGTAATGGCCACGTCCCATCCTATATATCCTCCTACATGTTTCGTTTCCACGATTTCTCTGACCATGTCGACAGCTTCTTTGAAAAACGGTATTTTAAAGCCTTTGATCTTAGTGCCTGTAACTGGATGATTCTGATATATCGTTTTCCCCGCGTCACTGACCGCGTCAGTGCACAAGGTTCCGGTATCCAGGTCTACCGCAGCGCCTACCCCGCCGCCTCTCAGATTGTCGACGCATCCGGTGGCTCCGCCCATCTTAAGCGTCGCCCATGCAATTTTGAAGTGATCGCCGTCTTCATTGATAGGTTCATCTGAAGCCATAGAAACTATCCTTATAGTATTGACTGCAGTTGGAGACATTTCATTCATGACATGATGCTGAACCACGAACTCCTCCACCATACCTTTTCCCATAGACTGAATCTCATCGTAAACGTCCTTTATGTTGTCATCATTCAGTTCAAAGGCCTTTGCACCTTTCCCTCCGAATGAGTCATAGGCTTTATAGAACACCTTTTTACTGTTGGCAAACAGATCTCTGAACTCTTCAAAAGACACTTCCGTACTTACGCACCATTTTCTCTTTGTATAATCAGCAAGGAGCTCATTTGTCTTATCTTTAAATTTGAAAACACGATACCAGAATCTGTCGAAATTGATCGCCTTTCTGATCTTCTTGATGTGGCTTAACAGAAGTATTGAATCCTGTTTTTCCGGAGTGAGATTGTAGAATTCATATTCAAGATATTCATCCGGTCTGCAACCTGTTCTAGCAACTGCGTCATCATACTCCGCCGCAGCAGTTTCATGGTCGCAGCCTTTGGCCTCCATTATCGTATCGATGCATTTTTCCCGGTCCTTCGCTCGCTTAGCTGCCCGGCCTTCTCTTGATTTCAGATATCTGGCGTGGGCTTCCTTCTGCTCTTCAAGAGTCATATCGAAGTAGCCGAAATAGTCGTATTCGTAGCTCCTGCAGCCCACTTCTTTCATAGACGTTTCCATCTGTTCTTTTGCGTACTCTTCATCCCATCCGGTCGCTTGCGCGATTGCTCTTATACAAGCCTTTTTCCTCTTCTTCAGAAACTCTCTTTCAGCTTTTTTCTCTTTATAGACTTTTTCCTGATCTTCAGCCGGAACTTTATAGAAATGGAATCTCTCATACTCTCTGTATTTGATACCTGTTCTTTCCTTTGCAAGCTTTATTTCCTGTTCAGCCTTTTTTCTGTCCCAGCCGGTTTTCTTCATGGTGAACTCGATGCAGTGCTCTTTATTCTCGCGGTTGATCTCTGCCTTGCTCTTTTTCACCGCTTTACCGCCTGCACCTGATTTTGCTTCCTGATTATTCTTTTTTTTGAGAAAATCTAACATGTCGACCTCCCTGGATCCTTTTTTCCCTATTTATCGCACACCCTGATCTTGTTGCCGATCAGTTTACGTATCCGGTCGTATTTCGCCTTCCTCCTGTATCTCTCGATGCCGTTATGATGCTTTTCGCAGACTGATACCGGCACAAGATAACACCCTTCGAATCTGCTGAAAGTGAAGAAAGGGATATACGTATTCTCTCCGAGAACTACCTTTCCGTCCTTATTTTTCTGAAGCATTATCTTGACCATTACGGAATCTCTGTTTCCTGTGATTTGATTCATCCTGGCATGGAAATTGCCAAGTGAATAGAAGCATGGCACAGTCCTTCCGTCCTTTGCCGTCAGTTCATCGTATCTTTCAAGTACATGTGGATTGGATCCGATGACATAGTCCGCTCCAGCGTCTGCAACTCCCTGAGCTTCAATGATCTGAGCCTTGGTCGGATTCTTGTAGTTTTTCTGCCCCCAATGCATATATACGATTACGTACTCTGCTCCATCTTTCCTGCAGTCTGCTATGTCTTTCGCAGCTTTTTCGTCGGTGTAGTTGTTGAGCATGACTTCTTTCTGCTCAGGCGAAAGCTGTCTGTCTTTCCCCTTATATCCTGTCTTCATAGACATATATGCCAGAAATCCGACTTTAATGCCATTGATATTGACGATAGCGTATCTTTTCTCATCTTTGCTCTTATATGAACCTGTTCTGATAAGTTTGTATCTGTCTACCTGATCAATGGTTGCAAGCAACGCCGAAGGGCCTCCGTCACAGGCATGGTTATTGGCCATCACGACTCCATCAAAGCCTCCATACTTGACTGCGTCAAGATATCTCGGTGGAGCGTTGCAGTTGCTTATATTATCGATGAACCATTCGTCGGTCATGTAAGGCCATGCCGGATCCAGCAGTGTTTCCAGATTCCCTATGGTAAAGTCGGATCCATCAGTAATTTCCTTCACATAATCAAAACTGTCATTGAAATTCCAGCCTTCTTCTTCGTTGTACTGTTTCTCTATCTGGCCTTTGCCGCACATCATATCGCCTGTCATCATGATGACAGCTCTGTTGGTGTTCTCTGCATTCGGGTCGTTCCATATACCTGTTTCAGGATCATAAACATATCTTGATGTTATTTCGGTGAGCGGATCCGGAGCCGATCTGTCAACAACTACCCTCGCCGACTCACTGATACCAAGAGACGGGCTCTCGCAGGTTATATCGCACTCGCCTTTTGATACGCCCGTTATGGTTCCATCTTCTCCGATAGTCGCTACAGACTCATCCGAACTCTTCCATACGGCGTCTTCCAGTTCTCCCCAGCCATAGAATGCCCTCATGCGGCGTTTATCGCCTGAATGCACGTATGTAATTACTCTTTCAAGTTCCAGCTCGTCACGGTATTTCGCCGAGAACTGCTCCGAAAAATCGCTGTATCTGATCGTCCCGTCGTCTTCCTTGAAAAATGATCTGACACGATAGAAAACTTCCCTGTACTGACGGTCAAATGAGTCGTCTGTCCATATTCCAAGCAGCTTGTCATTGATGGTCATGACAAGTTCACCGGTCTCATCTTCTTTATATGATCTGTAGATCTCATAACCGCTGGATACCTCGGGTTTTTTCCAATAGGTCCCTATGCCTTCTGCAGATATGAACTGTATCGTCGGACGGTAAGGTGCTTCAAGTTCATTTGCGCTCTTCCCATCACCTGCGACAGACTTATCGTTCACGCTGTCAACTTTCTTCTTATTGCTGCTGACAGTCTTGTCGGGCTTAGACTCCGATTGATTCTTTTTACCAAAAATTATATCTTTTAATGCCATGATCCCCTGCTTTCCGACTGATAAAAATAATTGCCTTTGATTCTGA
>JAUMVF010000097.1 GCA_030530305.1 Bacillota bacterium | reverse complement strand
CGTTTTCGTCCGGGTGACGGTCGGTGTTTCGTTTTTTTATGGCTATTTCATTTCAACAGCTATTTCAGAAGCTTCGCAATGGCTTCTGCGCACTTCACGCATTTCTCTTTGGAGATGGATGCGATTGATACGCGGATGCCTTTGGCAAGTGAAACGCAGTAGATGTCCTGCTTCTCAAGTTCAGCGCCGAGAGCCGCCGGATCATCGCAGGCGATAGTCACGAAAAATCCCGCGTCGAAAGGTACGCACTTCGCGCCGTTGTCATTGAGAACTTTTTCAAATGTCTTGCCGCGGTCTAAAAGCATGTTGCGATATCCGCGTCTTTCATCATCCGCCTTTTTCTGAAGTTCAGGTTCAGCGTAAAGCTTGCCCATTACTACCTGCGCGGCCCGGTTGCAGTTTGACCATGTGGCGCGGGCTGAATATTCAACTACCTTCTTGAACTCTTCAGCTGTTTCTTCGTCTTTTGTCATGCATACGATAGCTCCGCACCGCATACCGTAAGCCGCCAGAGTCTTGGACGCGCTGTATCCGAATATCGGAAGAACGTTATCGCCAAGCTCTTCGAGTTTAGGCATGAATTCTCTTACTTCATCATCTTCCCCGGCGTAATCGATATACGCCACGTCTATGAACAAAGCGAATCTGCAGGATGCCTTGTTGAGGATCCCGATAACAGCGTCCCAGTCTTCAAGAGTCATGGAATAGCCTGTAGGATTATGAGCCGGAGTGTTGAGCATCAGAACGATCTGGTCCTGTTTCGCAGCCAGCTCATTCACCTTTGCTTCAAGGTCCGCAGCATTGAAGTTGCCTTCATCGTCGAAGAAACTGAATGTTGCCAGATTGCGGCCGTTCTGGCTGCATATGTTCTTATAGTTTGCCCAGCACCAGTCATGTGTCAGCACAAAATCACCAACTTCTGAATAGTTGGCGATCACGCTGGTGATGCTGCCTGTGCCGCCCGGAGTCGCGCATACGCGTACATGCCCGGATGGTTTGAAATTCCCGAACAGAGCCTTCTGGACCGCCTCCTTGAATGCGGGAGTTCCTGCGATAGGCGCATATTCCGCGTAATCGGTCGGTGTCAGCGACATGATCGTATCGACTACTGATGTCATTGTCACCAGCTCGCCTTCATCATCAAGCAGCGCGCCGATAGTCGCGTTTATGACTGCGTCTTTTCCTTTTGCGGCGATGGCTTCCTTGGCGCGTCCGCTCAGGGCGAACACTTTATCCTCTTTTGGTATGGTCCTGCCATTTTCCTTTGCAAATATCACCTTTGTTCCCTCCTATATATTACTGACCAGATTTTCATCTGGTCAGTCACGTTCCTGGTCGTTTATATCTTCTTGAATACGCTTATCGTTTTAAATACGCTTATCGCTTCAAAAGACGCAGGTATTTCAATACATTCACCGCCCTTCAAATATGCTTGTCGTTTTCAAACGCTGCAGAAATCTTATGCCGGATAAGCTTTGTTCTCGTTGTTCAGAAGATCAGGATCTACTTTGTTCTTCCTGGCCGCCCTTCTCTTGAAGTAGTCGATGGCTACCTGGGCGAAGAGCGCGTATGTGAGAACGTCTTCATCTTTTTCCTTGTACTCTTCCATTTCCTTTGTGAGAGTTTCAAGTTCAGGCTCCAGCAGATCCGCAGGTCTGCATGTGATGATCTCGTCCTTGTCTACCTTCGCGAGTACGTCCGGATTCATCGGAAGCGGCGTCTGCCCGTACTTTCCTTTGAGCAGTTCCTGCGTCTCCTTGGAAAGGATGTTGTATCTTCCTCCCATGAGCACGTTGAGCACCGCCTGTGTGCCGACGATCTGTGATGACGGTGTTACGAGAGGCGGCATTCCCAGATCGTTCCTTACCTGAGGGATCTCTCTGAGAACGTCCATGTATTTGTCTTCCGCGTTCTGATCCTTAAGCTGTGAGATCAGGTTGGAAAGCATTCCGCCCGGTACCTGATAGATAAGTGTCTTGATATCTGTAGCGAGTACCTTTGTGGACATGAGTCCGCTTTCAAGAGCTTTTTCTCTTACTCCCAGGAAGTGGTCAGCTATCTTTTCCAGTATGTGCTGGTCAAGTCCTGTATCGTATTCTGTACCTGCGAATGTCTCTACCATTACTTCTGTAGCCGGCTGGCTGGTTCCGGATGAGAACGGGGAAATAGCCGTGTCCAGTCCGTCGCATCCTGCCTGTACAGCGGTGAAGTACGTGATAGGCGCAACTCCGCTTGTGCAGTGTGAATGAAGATGTACAGGTATGCTTATGTTTTCCTTGAGCATGGAGATTATGGATCTTGCCTGTTCAGGCACCATGAGTCCCGCCATGTCCTTGATGCAGAGGGAATCCGCGCCCATATCTTCTATTCGTGTCGCGAGTCCCTTCCAGTAATCAAGAGTGTACGGCTCGCCTATTGTGTATGACATGGCTACCTGGGCGTGAGCTCCGTAAGCCTTTGTGGCCTTGAGGGCTGTCTCCAGGTTTCTCAGGTCGTTAAGCGCGTCGAACAGTCTTATATTATCTATTCCGTTATCAACGGACTTCTTTACAAAGTAATCGACTACGTCGTCTGAGTAGTGCCTGTATCCCAGAAGGTTCTGACCTCTCAGAAGCATCTGCAGTCTCGTGTTGGGCATCGCTTCGCGAAGTTTGCGGAGGCGCTCCCACGGATCTTCGTCCAGGAATCTTATGCAGGAGTCGAATGTTGCTCCGCCCCAGCACTCGATGGCGTCGTATCCCACGCTGTCCATTGTGGAAAGGATCGGTTCCATATCCTCAAAGGGCATCCTTGTGGCGATGAGCGACTGCTGACCGTCTCTTACTACTGTTTCCATTATCTTTATTTTCTTTGCCATGATGAACGATCCTCCTTAATGATCAGACACCGAATATTGCCATAAATACGCCTGCTGCTACCGCTGTTCCTATTACGCCTGCCACGTTAGGTCCCATAGCATGCATGAGCAGGAAGTTGGTCGGATCCGCCTCCGCGCCGACCTTCTGCGATACTCTCGCAGCCATCGGTACGGCAGATACTCCCGCAGAGCCGATGAGCGGATTTATCTTTCCGCCTGAAAGCTTGCACATGAGCTTGCCGAAAAGCACGCCCGCCGCTGTTCCGAAAGCGAACGCCACAAGACCGAGTACAACGATCTTGATTGTTGTCACCTTCAGGAAAGCTTCCGCTGTGGTGGTGGCTCCTACTGAAGTACCGAGCAGGATAACTACTATATACATGAGGGCGTTGGACGCTGTCTCCTGCAGCTGTCTTACCACGCCGCTCTCACGGAACAGGTTTCCGAGCATCAGCATTCCTACGAGAGGCGCTGTTGACGGAAGGATGGTACATACCACGATCGTTACGATGATCGGGAAAAGTATCCTCTCCTTCTTGGAAACTTCTCTCAGCTGTTCCATCTTGATCTTACGTTCTTTTTCTGTCGTGAACAGTTTCATGATAGGCGGCTGGATTATAGGTACCAGCGACATATATGAATAAGCTGCCACGGCAATAGGTCCTAAGAGCTCTGTCTGCCCCAGCTTGGAAGCCAGGAATATTGATGTAGGACCGTCCGCTCCTCCGATGATACCGATGGCCGCTGCCTGTTCAGGATTGAAGCCTATCAGCATCGCGAGGAAAAACGCTCCGAATACTCCGAACTGCGCCGCCGCTCCCAGAAGGAAACTCTTCGGGTTGGCGATCAGCGGGCCGAAGTCTGTCAGCGCTCCGACTCCGAGGAATATCAGAGACGGAAGTATGGCCCATTCGTCAAGCTTGAAGAAATAGTGGAGCAATCCGCCGTCATCCATTATCGATGGGAAAAGGTTTACCAGAAGCATACCGAACGATATAGGAAGAAGCAGCAGAGGCTCATAGCCCTTGGCGATCGCCAGATACATCAGCACGAGCGCGACAGCGATCATGATGACGTTGCCGAACGTCAGGCTGAAGAAAGCCGTCTGATGGGCAAGGTTCGTTAAAGTTTCTGCCATTATTCGTGCCTCCTATGATACGTATGCAACAGTCTGACCTGATTCTGTGCTGTCTCCTTCTGAAACGATTATCTGTCCGACAGTACCGTCAACAGGTGAAACCACCGGGATCTCCATCTTCATCGCTTCGAGAATGAGGATCGTATCGCCTGTGCTTACTGTATCGCCTTCTTTTGCGACTATCTTCCATACTTTACCTGCTGTACCGCAGATAACAGGCTCGCCGCTTCCCGCTGCCGCAGGAGCTGCCGCCGGTGCCGCTGCTGCCGGTTTTGCCGGAGCTGCCGCAGGAGTTGCCGCCGGTGCCGCTGCCGGTGCAGACGCGCCGTCTTTTCTTTCTATTTCTACTTCGTATTCGTTTCCGTTGATCCTAACTACATATGTTTCCATGTTGCCCTCCGTATATTTCTGACGATGTACTCATCAGTATCCACATTCTGATCGCTCATGAACTTGTGTATCGCTGCTGTCACGATAGCTGCCTCAAGCTCGAAACCGCTGTCCTCAGGTTCCGGTATGGCTGCTTTATCGCCTGTGATTTCCGGTGCTGCCGGCGCCGCTGCCGCCTTCATCCTTTCTTTTCTGAAGGCAACGCCGAGTATCCATATCACTATGGATATCAGTATCAGCACGCAGAAAACTGTACCCATTCCCAGCGCGGTATTGACAAGTGCGACTTTTGCTATTTCACCAAGACTCATATTATCACCTACCTGCTGTTAATGAATGTCTGCAGCGCGCCTATGAGATATTTCCTTGTATCCTCCGGCGCGATGACTTTATCCGCGAAACCATGTCTGGCAAGCGCCATTGCGCTTGACTGGCTCTCACGGTAAGCCTGTTCATTTTCCTTTGTATATTCTCCGAAGACTACTTCTGTCGCCTGTCTCAGATTTACTATGCTCACATCTGCTGTATCCCACATGAATACATAGTCGGCTGAAAGGCCTTTCGCGTTGAGCAGGCTGTACGCGCTGCCCACTACGGATCCCGCTATGATGTTGATCTTGGGAACTTCAGCGTCAGCGAGCGCAGTAAGAAGTTTTGCTGCCGCTCTCGGCAGATATTTCTCGTTTTCTGAAGTGGTCTGATAACCTTCAGTGTCTGTTATAGTGATCACCGGGATACCGAAGTTGTCGCAGAAATCTACCATGTAGGCTGCTTTCATGCATCCTTCCGAGGTTATTCTCTTTTCCCCGTCCACAGCGCTGCAGCATATGGCGCCTACTGTCTGTCCGCAAAGCTTCATCAGTCCTGTCACCATATCCTGTCCGAAGTCAGGGCACATCTCCATGATGTATCCGTCGTCGGATATCTCTGCGAGCATCGCTTTTCCGTCGCCCAGCTTGGCTGCTATCCCGTCGCAGTTCCTGTTCAGGTCTTCATCCGCGATGGCGTCTATCTCGGGCACGAATTCGCTGCATCCGGGAAGGTTGTCAATGAGCCATCTTACGCGGCTCTTTATGTCTTCCCACTCATATGTACCGTCGTCAAAAGCGGATATGTGGGGATTGTCGCCTATGGCGTTCTCCACTACCGACTGGGGATTCACGAATATGCTTCCCTTGTCTTTTTCAACAAAAGTAAAGTCTGCCATCTCAGCTGAGATCGACATTCCGCCTCCGCACTGTCCGATGACAACGTCTATCTGAGGTATGAAACCTGCTGCGTATGACTTTATACCGTAGAGATTGGCAAACTGATGAAGGCCGTCGAGTCCTTCTTCGATCCTGAACCCCTGGCAGCCGATAAGTCCTATTACAGGCGCTTTTGACTTGATCGCCTGTTCGTAAAGATGGACGATCTTAAGTCCGTGCTGTTCGCCAAAGGTCCCGCCCATTACGTCTGCGTCCTGGGCATAAATAAATACGAGATTTCCGTCTATCGTGCCGTAACCTGTAACGACTCCGTCCGATTCTGTCGCAGAATCAGCCTTGTAGAACTCTGTGTATCTT
>JAUMVF010000096.1 GCA_030530305.1 Bacillota bacterium | reverse complement strand
AACAAAAGAGTTGGTATTGCCAAGGCGGTAATCACAGGCCAGGGCACATATTCAGGAAAAGTGATCAAGCGTTTCAGGATATATCCCAAGCGAGCGTCTGTGGGACTGTACGTGAAAAAAGGTCACAAACTTAAAGTCAGGATCAGAAAGAAAGCATCGGCTTACGGGGCCGGATACTTTGAGATCAGATATAAGCAGAAAGGCTCTTCGAAGTGGAAAAAGAAGATCACATCCAAAAGGACCGTCATTCTGAAATCCCTCAAAAAAGGGAAAAAGTACTACGTAAAAGTGCGGGCGTATAAAAAGGTGAACGGCAACAGATATTACGGCAAATGGAGCGTACGGAAAACCAGTAAAAAAATCAAATAATACAGAATATAAAAGTTTATTGATTAGAACGGAGCTTGCGTGGTATAATACCACTGCACGGCAGAAACGGGGGCCGCGCCGGAAGACGCCGGTAAAACACCCGGAAGCAATCAAACAATACGAATCGTACTGAGCTGCAAGGGGCGCGAAGAAGCGTTACCGAGCGGGAAGGCGGTGACAGACAGAGGTATATCTATATCTGTGTGGTCGCGGCCGCACAGATTTTTTTATTATCTTTGCGCGATTCGGGCATGTCCTTAAGGGGCGCGCCGCACAGCAGGCGGAAAGCCTGCGGGATACTTGCATCACGGCAGGATGACCGGATGCGGACGATATGGCAAAGCCGGGATGACTGACCCGGCGGAAAAGGAGAGTAAAATGGCTACTTACAACAGCACTTCGAAGAAGGCAGAAGAATTCATCAATCATGAACAGATCTTAAAGACTCTGGAATATGCCGAAGAGCACAAGACAGATCTTAAGCTCATGGAAGAACTCCTGGAAAAGGGCAGAGAGTACAAGGGACTTTCATACAAGGAAGCCGCTACACTGCTTCTCTGTGAGGATCCTGAAATAATCCAGAAGATCTTCGATCTGGGCAAAGAGATCAAAGAGCACTTCTACGGCAACAGAATAGTAATGTTCGCGCCTCTTTACCTTTCAAACTACTGCGTGAACAAATGCGTTTACTGCCCGTATCACGTGCAGAACAAGACTATCCCCAGAAAGAAACTGACTCAGGAAGAGATCAGAAACGAAGTCATCGCTCTGCAGGACATGGGACACAAGAGACTTGCTCTTGAAGCAGGCGAAGACCCGGTAAACAATCCGATCGAATACATACTTGAGAGCATCAAGACAATATACAGCATCAAGCACAAGAACGGCTCAATCAGAAGAGTCAACGTAAATATCGCTGCTACGACAGTTGAGAATTATAAGAAGCTCAAGGACGCCGGCATCGGCACATACATCCTGTTCCAGGAAACATATCACAAGGAGCAGTATGAAAAGCTTCATCCGGCAGGACCGAAAGCAAACTACGCTTATCACACCGAAGCTATGGACAGAGCCATGGAAGCAGGCATTGATGACGTAGGCTGCGGCGTTCTGTTCGGACTTGAGAACTACAAGTATGATTTCGTGGGAATGCTCATGCACGCCCACCATCTTGAAAAGACATACGGCTGCGGACCTCATACCATCAGCGTGCCGAGAGTAAGGCCGGCCGACGACATCGACCCGACCAAACTGGAAAACGGAGTGCCTGATGACATCTTCAAGAGGATCGTAGCAGTTCTGAGAATCGCGGTTCCTTACACAGGAATGATTATGTCCACACGTGAAAGCCCGCAGACAAGAAGAGAATGTCTGGAGATCGGCATCACACAGATCAGCGGCGGAAGCCGTACAAGCGTAGGCGGATAT
Source organism: Bacillota bacterium (assembly GCA_030530305.1). GTDB lineage: Bacteria > Bacillota > Clostridia > Peptostreptococcales > Anaerovoracaceae > RGIG7111. Next base: position 4,154 of record JAUMVF010000096.1, on the reverse strand, counting down.
GTTGAAGAGGAAAGACCGGAAGACACAGCCCAGTTCGACGTAGACGACAGAAGAAGTCTGGGCGAAGTAGTTGACTGGCTCATTGACCTTGGATACGTGCCGAGCTTCTGCACCGCGTGCTACAGGGAAGGCAGAACAGGCGACAGATTCATGAGCCTGCTCAAATCAGGACAGATCGCCAACTGCTGCCAGCCTAACGCTCTCATGACCCTTAAAGAGTTCCTCATGGACTACTCATCCGACGAGACTCATGCGAAAGGCGACAAGATCATCGCTGAGAGACTTGCCATGATACCTAATGAGAAAGTGAGAAAACTCACAGAAGAGCATCTTAAGGATATCGAAGAGGGTAAGAGAGACTTCAGATTCTAAAAGACCACCATTCTGAGTCATAACAGATCCTATAAACAAAGGTATGACGCGGAGGCGGCGTGATCAGACGCAGTCTCCGCAGGAGCCATACCATGTCTTTTTCGTACAGATAAGAGGGAAAAACATGAACGATCTCAATCAGACTCCCAGAGCCAGCCGGCTCCATATCGGGATATACGGACGCAGAAACAGCGGAAAATCTTCGCTGATCAACGCCATAACGGGGCAGGATATCGCTCTGGTATCTTCCCATGCGGGCACAACTACAGACCCGGTATTCAAATCAATGGAGCTTCATCCGATCGGTCCGGTGGCGTTTATCGATACAGCGGGTTTTGACGATGAAGGCGAACTGGGCGAGATGAGAGTCTCAAGGACCAGGGAACAGATAAAGAAAACGGACATCGCCATAGTCATTTTCGGAAAAGGCACAGATGGCGAACTCATATATGACAAAGAAGCCGAGTGGATAGGAAAACTGTTGGAAGACGACACGCCGGTGATACCGGTGATCAATAAGGCAGACCTGCTCGGTGATACAGACGCGATAAAAGAAGCGATAAACGAGCAGATAAAAACAAATACAGAAAACGACGCGGGAAGGAAAAAAGCAGCGCTGATCTCTGCTCCGGTGACGGTAAGCGCGCTGGAGAAAACGGGGATAGACGAGCTGCGCGAAGCCATAATGATGGCTGTTCCCGAAGACTATAAAAGGGAAAGGATCCTTGGAAGCCTGGTTAATGAGGGTGACGTAGCTCTCCTTGTCATGCCTCAGGATATCCAGGCTCCTAAAGGCAGACTTATTCTGCCGCAGGTGCAGACTATACGGGAGCTGCTGGACACCAAATGCACTACCGTCTGTACAGTCGCTGACGGGCTCGACGCAGCTCTGGCGGCTCTCAAGTGCGCACCTAAGCTGATAATAACCGACTCCCAGTGTTTCGACCTTGTTGACAAGGCGAGACCGGAAGAAAGTCTTCTGACATCTTTCTCAGTGCTTTTTGCGGCATACAAGGGAGATATAAACGTGCTTGCGGAAGGGGCGAAGGCTATTGATTCCCTCACCGGGGATTCGCGTGTGCTTATCGCGGAAGCCTGCACCCACGCTCCTCTTGAAGAGGATATCGGCAGAGTGAAGATTCCCCGTATACTAAAGAAAAAAATCGGCGAAGGGATACACATCGATCATGTTTCGGGAGCGGACTTCCCGGAGGATCTTTCCGGATACGATCTGGTGATCCACTGCGGAGCATGCATGTTCAACCGCAAGTACATGATGAGCAGGATAAAAGAGGCGGAAGCCCAGTCAGTGCCGATGACCAATTACGGAGTGGCATTGGCCAAACTCACCGGCATATTGGACAAAGTCACCCTGCCGGAATAAAATACACAGGAAAGGGCTTTTGCCCGGACCGCACAGATGAAAACCGGGTCTGCCCCAAAGGCAGATCCGTAAGCATATATAGAAAGAGGAGAATATATGTCTGAAAAGGGAAAAACCCAGGACCTGGTGACTAAATTATACGAGAACCGGGACCTGACAGACGAAGAATTCAAGACGCTTCTTGAAACAGATGAATACGATGAAGCGCTTTTTGAAAAAGCAGTACAGGTGCGCAAAGAACACTACGGCGACAAGGTCTATCTAAGAGGCCTGATCGAGTACACCAACTACTGTAAGAACAACTGCAATTACTGCGGCATACGCAAAAGCAACCAGAACCTGGAAAGATACAGACTTTCCAAGGAGCAGATACTTGAATGTTGCAAAGAAGGATACGAACTGGGGTACAGGACATTCGTCCTTCAGGGCGGTGAAGACATTTATTTCAAAGATGAGATACTTTGCGATATAATATCTGATATACACAGAGAATATCCCGACTGCGCCATAACCATATCCGCAGGTGAGCGTTCGAAGGCAAGCTATCAGAAGATGTTTGACGCGGGTGCGACGAGATACCTGCTCCGCCACGAAGCCGCGGATGACAGCCTGTACAGAAAACTCCACCCGGGCACCATGTCTCTCGACAACAGAAAGAAGTGCCTGTTCGATCTTAAGGAGATCGGATACCAGGTAGGAGCGGGCTTCATGGTGGGAGCGCCTTACCAGACTACGGAAAACCTGATTGCAGACCTGAGATTTTTGCAGGAGCTGGAACCGGATATGATAGGCATCGGACCGTATATTAAGCACAAGGATACCCCGTACAAGTGGTTCTCAAACGGCAGCATGGAGCTGACCCTGAGACTGCTGGCGATACTGAGACTCATGTTCCCGTATGTACTCCTGCCGTCGACCACGGCGCTGGGGACCATAGATCCACAGGGAAGAGAGCTGGGACTGCAGGCGGGGGCCAACGTAGTGATGCCTAATCTTTCACCGGTGGATGTGAGAGACAAATACACCCTTTACGAGAACAAGATATGTACAGGTGAGGAATCAGCCCAGTGCAGATCCTGCCTGGAGATGAGAGTTAAGGCAGCCGGATATGAAGTCGTCACCGACAGAGGTGATGTGAAGAGATAACAGAGCGGCCCGGCGGGGAGAAAACAGATGCAGATAACCAAGGAAAAAGAAAAACGCGCTCTTATCGCCATGAGCGGCGGCGTGGATTCGAGCATGGCTGCAAAGATGACTTTGGAGCAGGGCTTTGAATGCGTTGGCTGCACCATGAAATTATTTGAAAATGAAGACGCCGGAATCGATCCCCAGAGAAGTTGCTGCAGCCTGGATGATGTGGAGGACGCCAGAAGCGTCGCCACAAAGCTGGGAATGCCATATTACGTATTCAATTATACGGATGTGTTCAAGCGCTGCGTCATGGACAAATTCGCAGAAAGCTATGCCAACGGAAAGACCCCGAATCCGTGCATCGACTGCAACAATTTTCTCAAATTCAGAAAGCTACTTCGCCGCGCGGAGGAACTGGAATGCAGATACGTTGTGACGGGGCACTACGCCCGGATCGAATTTGATGAGCAGACCGGCAAATACACTCTGAAAAAAGGAGCGGATCAAAGCAAAGACCAAAGCTACGTGTTGTATCAGATGGATCAGGAACAGCTTTCCCGGACGCTGATGCCTCTGGGAGGCCTGACGAAAAAAGAAGTCCGCGCCCTTGCCGAAAAAAACGGTTTCGTAAACGCCGAAAAGCCGGACAGCGAAGATATATGCTTCGTTCCCGACGGGGATTACGCATCTATGATTGAAAGACACCTGGGCAGGACTTTCCCGGAAGGCGATTTCGTCGATCCTGAGGGAAATGTGATCGGCACTCACCGGGGCATCATCCATTATACCGTGGGCCAGCGGAAACATCTTGGCCAGACTTTCGGTGAGCCAAGATATGTCTGCGGCATAGACCCGGAAAACAACAGAGTGATCCTGGGTCGCAATGAGGACACTTTTTCAGACACGGTATCCGTGACAGACGTCAACTGGATATCGGGCGACGTTCCTAAAGAGCCCGTAAGGTGCAAGGTGAAGACCAGATACAAGCAGCGTGAGCAGTGGGCGACTGTAACGCTGGCTGACGCTGACGGCACAGAAGCGAATATCGTTTTTGACGAACCTCTGCGCGCCATCACGCCGGGACAGGCGGCCGTATTCTATGACGGCGACACAGTCCTTGGCGGAGGGACCATAATAAAGGAATAACTGGTGGCTGCAAGCCTTGAAATGATACTGACTTTTTTCCCTCAGAGGATTTATCAGTATCATTGCAACGGTTCTAGCGTTTGTTTTTTAAAAAATTGACATTTTTGCAGCTTTTTCCAAT
>JAUMVF010000095.1 GCA_030530305.1 Bacillota bacterium | reverse complement strand
AACAGAAAAGCCGGCTGGGATACACACGGACTTCCTGTAGAAATCGAAGTGGAAAAGCAGCTTGGAATCGAAGGCAAGCAGCAGATTGAAGAGTACGGAATCGCTGAATTCAACGAGAAGTGCAAGGAGTCTGTTTTCACATATGAAAGCATGTGGAGAGACATGACCAAGAGAATGGGTTATCTGATAGATCTGGATGATCCGTATATCACTCTCGATAATGACTATATCGAAACAGGATGGTGGATCCTGAAGGAATTCTATGACGCGGGCCTCATCTATGAAGGACACAAGATCCTTCCGTACTGCCCAAGATGCGGAACGGGACTGGCTTCACACGAAGTAGCCCAGGGATATAAAGAAGTCAAAGTACTTACTCTGACCGCCAAGTTCAAGAGAAAAGACGCGGACGAGTATTTCCTGGCATGGACGACCACGCCATGGACACTGGCGGCAAACGTTGCGCTGACAGTAGGCCCTGATGTCGATTATGTCAAAGTAAAGATGACTGCAGGCGATGAGGAAGGCAATATATTCTATGTTGCCAAAGTCCTTGCGGACAAAGTGCTTGGCGAAGGAAACTACGAGATCATAGATGAAATGAAGGGTACTGATCTGGAGTACATAGAGTACGAACAGCTGATGCCTTTCTGCAAACCTGACAAGAAAGCATTTTATGTAACCTGCGCTGACTACGTTACCATTGAAGACGGTACCGGTATCGTTCATACTGCGCCGGCTTTCGGTGAAGACGACTATAACACAGGAAGAAAATATGATCTGCCTGTAGTCAATCCTGTAGACGAGCAGGGTAAATATACAGAGACTCCGTGGAAGGGCAAGTTCGTAATGGAAGAAGGCCTTGACGTTGAGATCATCAAGTGGCTGGGCGAAGAAGACAAGATCCTCTCAAAGGAAAAGATGGTTCATAACTATCCACACTGCTGGAGATGCGGAACACCGCTTGTTTACTACGCTAAGCCGAGCTGGTATATAGAGATGAGCAAGCTGAAGGAACAGCTTGTAGCAAACAATAAAACAGTGAACTGGTTCCCTGATTTCGTAGGCGAGAAGCGTTTCGGCAACTGGCTCGAGGAAGTAAAGGACTGGGCTATCTCCAGAAATAGATACTGGGGTACGCCGATCCCGATCTGGCGCTGTGAATGCGGCCATCTGGAATGTGTAGGAAGCAGGAAAGAACTGGTTGAAAAGGCTGCGGAAGATATCGATGAGAGCATCGAACTGCACAGACCGTATGTGGATGATGTCCACCTGGTATGTCCTGAATGCGGAAAGCTCATGACAAGAATACCTGAGGTAATGGACTGCTGGTTCGACAGCGGGGCAATGCCTTTTGCCCAGAGACATTATCCCTTCGAGCACAAAGAGGAATTCGATACAGAATTCTTCCCGGCTGATTTCATCTGTGAAGGAATCGACCAGACAAGAGGATGGTTCTATTCACTGATGGCTATATCCACGTTCGTCAAGGGAAAGGCACCGTATAAGAACGTGCTTGTAAATGACCTGATCCTGGACAAGAACGGCAAGAAGATGAGTAAACATCTCGGAAATACAGCAGACCCGTTCGAACTATTCGATAAATACGGCGCAGACGCCACAAGATGGTATCTGCTGCACGTTTCACCTGCGTGGTCGCCGACAAAATTCGACGAGGACGGTCTTATCGAGATCGTAAGCAAATTCTTCGGGACACTGAGGAACGTATACAACTTCTTCGTTCTTTATTCCAACCAGGACAAGATCGATATGGATGTGCTGAGAGTGGACTTTAACGACTGCAGATCCACAGGCGAGAACTATATCAAGCCTCTCGACCGTCCTGAACTGGACAGATGGATACTTTCCAAGTTCAACAATCTGGTGAAAGAAGTAACTGAAGACATGGATCAGTATGATCACATGAAGTCGGTAAGGAAGATACAGAACTTCGTTATCGAGGATCTTTCCAACTGGTACATCAGAAGAGCCAGAAGAAGATTCTGGAGCGAGACTCTCACAGATGACAAGAAGGCAGTATACGCCACTACATACGAGATACTTACAGGCGTAGCGAAACTCATCGCGCCTTTCGCGCCGTTCATAGCCGACGAGATGTTCATCAATCTGACAGGGGCCCAGTCAGTGCATGTGGCAAGGTTCCCGAAAGCTGATGAAGAACTCATCGACGCAAAAGTCGAGGAGAGGATGGATCTCGTAAGGACTCTGGTAGGACTCGGAAGAGGAATAAGAGAAAAGAACAGGATCAAGGTAAGGCAGCCGCTGAAGAGCATACTGGCAGACGGAAAATACGAGGGTATCATAAGCGACCTGACACCGCTCATCAAGGAAGAACTCAACGTGAAAGACGTAATATTCGAAAAGGATCTTTCACAGTTCATCAATTACTCGCTCAAGCCGAACTTCAAGGTAGCGGGGCCTGTACTTGGTAAGAATATCAAGGCCTTCGGAGCCGCTCTCGGAAAAATGGATCCGGCCCAGCTGGTTTCCACACTTGACTCCGAAGGAAAGATAACCATGGATATCGAGGGAGCAGGCGAAACTGAGATCACAGCGGACATGGTAGACGTAAGGATCGACTCCAAAGAAGGTTTCGCTGTAGCGATGGAAAACAACGTCTTCGCGGTACTTGACACAAGCCTTGATCAGGAACTGATAGACGAAGGATACGCGAGAGAGATCATATCCAAGATCCAGCAGCTGAGGAAACAGAATGATTATGAAATGATGGACAATATCCACATTTACCTTGCTGCGGACGATGAAGTAAAGGCTGCTGCAGACAAATACAGCGACTACATCATGAAGGAAACTCTCGCCAGAGATATCGCGGACAAGGGTGACCTGAAAGAATATGATATCAACGGACACAAGACAGGTATAGGCGTAGAGAAGATCTGATGCTGCCTCACTGGCGGGGGAAATGACTATGGTCAACATAGGTAACGACTGGGACGAGGTCCTTAAAGGAGAGTTTGAAAAGGATTACTATCTGAAACTGCGGGAATTTCTCAAATCCGAGTATTTCAGCAGAGAGATATATCCGGATATGTATGATATTTTCAATGCTCTTAAGTTCACGCCCTACAGTCAGGTAAAAGCCGTGATACTGGGGCAGGATCCGTATCATGAACCGGGTCAGGCCCACGGACTGTGCTTTTCCGTAAAGAAAGGCGTTCCCAAACCGCCCTCACTTGTGAATATATTCAAGGAACTTCAAAGCGACATGGGTATCATGCCACCGTCACATGGATGTCTTGAGGACTGGGCGAAAAACGGCGTACTGCTTCTGAACGCGGTGCTCACGGTAAGACGGGGCGCGGCCAATTCACACAGAGGCAAAGGATGGGAGACGTTCACCGACAACGTGATCAGATACCTGAACCTGAGGAAAGAGCCCATAGTATTCATACTCTGGGGACGTAACGCCAAGGAAAAGGAAGCCCTGATAACTAATCCGGCGCATCTGATTCTGAAGGGGGCGCATCCAAGCCCGCTTTCAGCGTACAACGGCTTTTTCGGCGGCAGGTATTTCTCAAGAGCGGACGAATTCATGCGCGCCCGGGGAAGCGGTATCGACTGGCGCATATCTGAGTAAGGCGCACGGTTATACAGGGAGTTATTTATTTAAAATATACTAAGCATCCGGGTTTTTACCGGCTGCGGAATCGGAGGACAAAATGTCAACAGGAACAATCATACTTATCGTGGTCATAGCGGTAGTTGTGATCCTTCTGCTCTGGTTCGTGGGAGCTTACAACGGATTCGTAAAGCTCAAGAACAGAGTTGAAGAAGCTTTCGCGACCATGGATGTGTACATGAAGAAGAGATTCGACCTTATACCTAACCTGGTTGAGACTGTTAAGGGCTACGCAGCCCATGAAGCTACTACGCTGCAGAATGTAGTGGAGGCCAGGAACATGGCTCAAAACGCCAAGACGGTCGAAGAGAAGATCGAAGGCGAGAACGCTCTCACAGGCACGCTGAAAACACTGTTTGCTGTAGCTGAGAATTATCCGGATCTGAAAGCCAATCAGAACTTCCTGGATCTGCAGAATCAGCTGAAGGCTGTAGAGGGCGATATAGCAAACTCAAGAAAGTACTACAACGCGACTGTCAGAGAGTACAACACAAAGGCGGAATCCTTCCCAAGCAATATCATTGCCGGAATGTTCCACTTTGAGAGAAAGCCTATGTTCGAAGTGGATTCAGAAGAAGAAAGGCAGAATGTAAATGTACAGTTCTAATTCTCTGAAAAAAACAATGCTGCCGAAGCGTATCGCCTCGGCAATTTTTGTCATAGTCTTAGCGTTCATGACTGCGGCGGGACTGTTGGGAGCATTTGGCGCGGATAGTGTTTATGCCGAGTCATATTATGACAAAGACACGCTCCATTACAACGTGGACATGGATGTTCATAAGGACAATACCATGGACGTGACGGAGACCATCGTCGTTGATTTCAAAGAGCACCGGCACGGCATATACAGATATATCCCGCTCCAGAGCGACGTCAAAATGAAGAAAGACGGCAAGGTCTATGAGGATGACGTTCATCTGAGAGTCAAGGACGTTGAAGTAGATGGTTTTGAGTACGAAACATATACCGAAAATGACAGCTATGTCATCAAAATCGGCAGCGCTGATGAATACGTATACGGCAAGTACACATATAAGATAAAGTACAGGATCGTCGTATACGCAGACAGCATCGATGATTTCGACTATTTTTACTACAACGCGGTTCCCATGGACGTAGGCACGGGATCCGGATGGGATACGCCGATAGATCAGTCAGAAGTGACTGTAAAGATGCCCAAAGCTTTTGATAAGAATGAGCTTTCAGTCTATGCCGGCTACTACGGAATAAACAAAGAGGAAAGCGAAGCAGCAGGCTACGTATCCACCAGCGTTTCGGGCAGGACTATCACAGTAAAGGCCCAGAAACAGCTGCCTAAAGGATACGGCATCACCGTCCAGGAGTTCCTTCCTGAAGGATACTATGAAGGCGCGGCAAATGAAGGCGGGATGAGCCTTCTGAGCCTTATCGCTTCAGCCATCGTTGCTATCGTTTCGCTGATACTGTTCCTTCTGTTCGGAAGAGATCCGAAGGTAACGGAGACAGTTGAATTCTATCCGCCGGATGATATGACATCCGCGGAAGTCGGATATGTGATAGATGGTTACGCCGATGATCAGGATCTTGTTTCACTGATCATGTATTACGCCGATAAAGGATATCTGACCATAGAGGAAACAGGTGAAGGTAAGAAGAAAGATTACATACTGAACAAAGTAAAAGACCTTCCGCCTGAAGCGCATCTTTACGAGACGCTGTTCTTTAACGGCCTGTTTATGGGCAGCAGCACCAGGGTATCCATCGATGACCTTAAGGCGGCTAACTTCTATGAAGATATAAAGGCGGCCAAAGGACAGCTTGCGGCAATGTATGAGGAAAACAAAGAGAAACGGGTGTTTTCCAAAGCCAGCGATGGGGTGAGAAAACTGTCCGGTTTCCTGATGATCGTGCCTGCCGTATGTCTGGCCCTTATTTCGGCATGGTTCTCTATGGACAAAGGTGTGCTTTACTCCACAGTTATCGGTCTGGTCATCTTCCTGATCGGAAGCATAGGGCTGTTTTCCACCTATGACAGGGCAAAAAGTCTGAAGAAGTCCAAGCGGCGCGTGAAAACAGTTCTCCTGACGATCGTCATGCTGATCGGGCTTGCCTGGAGCATATTCCTCCCGATTGTATTTATCGACAAAAAAATGATCATCGCGGGAGCAGGAGTGCTCATCGCCATGCTGATAGCTTTCGTATGCACAAGGCAGATGCGTAAACGTACCGCTTACGGAGCGGAGCAGCTGGGGAAACTGCTTGGGTTCAGAAACTTCCTTGAAAAGGCTGAAGTGCCGAAACTGGAAGCCCTCGTAGAGGAGAACCCCCAGTACTTCTTCAACGTGCTCCCATTCGCTTACGTTTCCGGCCTCTCTGATAAGTGGGCGAAGAAA
>JAUMVF010000094.1 GCA_030530305.1 Bacillota bacterium | reverse complement strand
TTCATATCTGATTGACCGGCTGCGCCGGCACTTTTCACTAATAGTTTAATGGATAACCGCCGCTTTTACAATCAATCGATTATTTGTTTTGGTGAAACAAATATCTGGAAGGCGTTGGCCTTTGCAATACTGTGCTTTCAAGGCGCTTTTTCCATTACTGCGCCCCGAAACTGTTGGAAAAACACTGTTAATTTCATATATAAAAATTCACAGTGCATTTGCAACGTGTTTGGAGTTCGGCTTTTTCAGGATTCGTGGAATCGGTGGATTTTTCAAATATACGACCGCCGCAGGCATTGGAAAAACACTGTTAATTTCATATATACAAATTCACAGTGTATTTGCAACGATTTGAGGCGATTTGGCGTGGCGGCAGCCTGATGGAAACAAAAAAAGTATAAAAATACAAACTTTTTGTGTAAAATCACAGAAAACCCTTGCACTATCCCGAAATCTGTTATAGAATGACACCAATGTTGATAGAGGCTGCGAAGCAGAAGAAGGTGCGCGAGCCGGCAGGCAGCGACCGCACTGGAGGCAACCTTCGCCGAATCGGTAAAGCAGGCATGACTTACCGGTGGGTCTATGGTCAATAGCCATAGGACTGTCTACGAAAGTAGTTGCGCTATCCCATTGATATTCATGAGGAGTGCGCCGCGAGGGCGCATTTTACATCTTCTGAAGATTTTATGGTCCGGCGGCAAGTGCTTGCCGGTTTTTTATTACCGGCGGCCTGCTGAATGCGATGTGATAAGGATCACACGGCGCAAGCTTTCCAAGACATTCCGTTTGACCGGACTTCCCCAGACAACAGACACAGACAAAAGAAGTGGACAACATATTGCAGTCATATTGCAGTCACAGAAAGGATTAGTTATGAGCATCCTTGAGATAGGCGGCGTGCCTGTCGACAGAATCGCGGAAAAATGCGGGACACCCGTGTACGTATTTGATGAAGCGAAGATCGAGAAGCAGCTGGCTGACTACAAAAGGTATTTCGTATCGGACATGTTCGATACGGATATCGTTTACGCCTCGAAGGCCTTCACCTGCAGAGCCATGATACAGAAACTGGTGGAAGCGGGAGCCTGCATAGACGTGGTCAGCGGCGGTGAGCTTTTTATCGCGGAACAAGGAGGAATGCCGATGGAAAATGTATATTTCCACGGCAACAATAAGACCGGCGAAGAGCTGGAGCAGGCTCTGGACGCAGGAGTCGGGACCATCGTGCTTGACAACCTTACCGAGTGCGGCATCCTGGCGGACCTGGCAGAGCACAAACGAAAGCGGATCAATGCCATGCTCAGGATCAACCCGGGAGTTGAGGCTCACACCCATGAGTACATCATGACCGGCGGATCCAACTCCAAGTTCGGCATCAGCATCAACGAGAAAGACGCCATTGCCGAGCTTGTGAAAAGAGCGGGCGAAAGCGAATATGTGGATTTCAAAGGCTTCCACAGCCACATTGGTTCACAGATCTTCGAAGATACAGCCTTTATGAAGGCCACCGAAGTGCTCATCAGTTTTTACGCCGAGATGGAGCGGGAATACGGAATCAGCTGTTCCTGGCTCAGCCTGGGCGGGGGATTCGGGATCAGATACACTGACGCCGACAAACCCATGAGCGTGGAAGACATGTGCAGAAGCCTGATCGGGAAATGCGAGGACGTCCTGAAAAAAGAAGGCGTCAGCATGGAGAAGATAATGATAGAGCCGGGGCGCTCGATAGCAGGCGAAGCAGGATACACATTATATACAGTAGGTTATCAGAAGACCGCGGGAGACAGACATTACATTTTCGTTGACGGCGGCATGGGAGATAATATAAGGCCTGCGCTTTATCAGGCGGAATATGATGCGGACATCGCGAACCGCATGGGAGAAGAAAAGGAGGAAGAGTATTATGTTGCCGGCAAGTACTGCGAGTCGGGCGACATACTCATCAAACAGATTATGCTCCCCAAGAAAATCGAGAAAGGCGACCTTCTCGTGATATATTCCACCGGGGCATACGGCTATTCAATGGCGAGCTGCTACAACGGCATCGGAAGAGCGCCGGTAGTGTTCGCAAAAGACGGTAAAGCAAGAACAGTACTTAAAAGAGAAACATATCGGGATCTTGTAAGACTTGAGACCGATGAGGAGGTAAACATATGAATTTAGTACAGAAATACGGAGGAGAAAGCATCGATTCTCTGCAGAAAGTCAGAGATATCGCGCAGAACGTAGCTGTCACAAGAAAGCCCGGCGATGGGCTGGTGATAGTGACCGGCGCCATGACCGGGCTTACAGAGAATATCATCAATATGGCAAACGCCATCAGCGGTGATATCGCAAGAGCAGAGCTTGACACTTTATTTGCAGCAGGCGAGCAGGAAACGGCGGCGCTCATGACGATCGCTTTAAGGGAAGCAGGTGTGGACGCAGTAACTGTAACACAGCTCAAAGGCAGATCACTTGATCTTTCCGACAGCATCTATGACAGCAACACCATCGAGATCGACACGGAAGAGCTGGAAAGACTTCTTTCAGAAGACAAAGTCATCGTAGTTGCGGGATTCCAGGGCATCGGCGATTACGACGCGGCTGACGTAACAGGAAGATATGGAGCAGCGTCCACAGCAGTAGCCATCGCGGCCCAGTTGGGATGGCCGTGCCAGCTTTACGGAACTGTCAATGAGTTTTACACTGCAGACCCGGACATCTATCCGCAGGCAAAAGTAATAAAGAAAGTCGGATATGAAGAGGTCATGGAACTCATAGTTCTCGGAAACATCGACCTTGAGGGAAGAGCCATCGAACTGGCGCATAAATATAACGTAGAACTTTATATCGGAGATATGAAGAGTGCAGATAAAAGTGGAGGAACACATATCATGAATCAGAATTTGATCGTAGAAAGCATGCCGGTAACAGGCATCAGCATATCAGAGAACGTTGTAATCTATACACTCAGAGGAATCGAAAATGACGGCGCAGCCGTAGCTAACCTTTTCGAACTGCTGGGACAGATCGATGTGAACATCGACATGATCTCACAGCAGCTTGCAGGCGACGGCACATGCACAGTTTCATTCAGCTGTGATGAGAAAGAAGCGGAAGTGCTCGACAGGGCGATAACAGAAAACGCTACACTCAGCGCTCTCGACATCTCAAAGCAGGACGGTCTTGTTCTGATCTCACTGGTAGGCGCAGGAATGGCTTCGCGCTCCGGAGTAGCAAGCACAGTATTCTCAGTACTCGCTCAGGAGGGCATCAGATACTACCAGATCACAACATCCGAGATATCCATCTCCGTAACAGTAGACAGGGAGAACAAGGGTAAAGCAGTCATCGCTCTCGGAGAGGCCTTCAACCTGTAGGAGAAAAAACCCGGCGGCAAGGCGACTGCAGGCAGAACAATGCCGGGCGGCGCGGAAGCCACGGGAACAGGAGAAAGCAATGATCAGATTTTCCAAGTATCATGGCTGCGGCAACAGTTTTGTCATAGTCAGGGAAAAAGATGTGGCCGGAAAGGACTTCAGTACGCTTGCTGAAAAGATGTGCTGCGAGCAGACGGGCATAGGCGCGGACGGTTTCATAGTCGTAAGGACGGAGCCGGAGCTGGAAATGGTCTTTTACAACAGAGACGGCAGCAGAGCGCCGATGTGCGGCAACGGCATCAGATGTTTTGCCAGGTTCTGTTACGACGAGGACATATGCACGGACAGACAGTTCCCCGTCGAGACTCTCGCAGGCAGGATGATCGTAGAAGCAGTAAGCACGGAACCTTTCATGGCGCGGATAAATATGGGGAAACCGGTGATGGATCCGGCGGCATGCGGGATCGAGGGCGAAGAAGAGCCCTTCCTGAAGAGGACGCTGAAGCTGGACACAGGCGCGGGAGCAGAAAAACGCGCCGAAGCCGGAGCGCAGAAGTGCGCTGGTGCCGGAGCACCGAACGGAAGCATGGATACAGGTGGTAAGGTTCCGGCAAAGGTCGAGGTAAGCAGCATTTTTATGGGGACGATCCATACAGTGCTCTGGACGAAAAACCTCGACAGACTGGACAAGGAGACAGTCGGAAGCACCATTGCGCACCACCCGGTCTATACTGAGCAGACCAACGTGAACATGGTCCAGCAGATAGACAGGAACACCCTGAAGATGCGCACATATGAAAGAGGCGTCGGGATGACGCTGGCATGCGGAACGGGAGCATGCGCTAGCGCGGTCATCGGGATACTGGAAGACAGATGTGATAAAGAAGTAGACGTTTTGCTGCCCGAAGGGAAACTTCATATTTCACAGAGCAGCAGCGGAGAAATATTTATGACGGGACCCGCGGTAAAAGTCGCAGACGGGACCTATACAGAGGAGGAATAATAAAATGAACAGTCAAATGCTGAACGGATCATTCGTAGCGCTGATCACACCATACAACGAGGACCTGAGTGTCAATTACGACAAGATCAAAGAACTGGTTGAATGGCACATTGAAAAAGGGACAGACGGGATCGTAGCGCTGGGAACCACAGCAGAATCACCGGCCCTTTCTTCTGAAGAGCAGGAAAAAATAGTAGAGACAGTTATCAGCCAGGTAAACGGAAGGATCCCTGTAGTAGTAGGAGCAGGCTCCAACAACACGCTTGTATCAGTGGAAAAATGCCTGAAGTTCCAGAGCATGGGAGCAGACGCCCTGCTGGTCATCACACCATACTACAACAAGACCAACAAAGCCGGCATGGTCAACCACTTCAGAACTATCGCCGACGCGGTAGACGTGCCGATCATCCTTTACAACGTACCGGGCAGAACAGGCTGCGCTCTCACATACGACGTAGTAAAAGAGCTTGCGCCTCATGAAAAAGTCATCGCTGTAAAAGAAGCCAGCGGGGATATGTCATTCATGGTTCAGATCGCAAGACTCATCGACGATAACTTTACAGTAGTAAGCGGAAACGACGACATCACAGTTCCTATCATGTCAATGGGCGGAACAGGAGTCATCTCAGTACTGGCCAACGCAGTTCCTACAGAGACTCATGAGATGGTACAGGCTTACCTGGACGGTAATGTAGACAAAGCAAGACAGTATCAGTGTGATTACCTTGCATTCACCAACGCGCTCTTCATCGAGACCAACCCGATCCCGATCAAGGAAGCCATGAACATGATGGGCATGAATGTCGGCGGATACAGGATGCCTCTTTATCCTATGTCCGAGCCGGACAAGGAAGTCCTGAAAGGAACGATGGAAGAGCTGGGGCTCATTTAGCATAAAGCTGCAGACAGAAACAGGCAGCTATGGATTGAAATGATTGGCTGCAGACAGAAACAGGCGTCCGGACCGGATTCCGGGGAAGCCTGAGCGCCGAAAGGCGGCGAAAGGAGAAAACATGCGTATAGGATTATCAGGCCATGGAAAAATGGGCACGATAGTTGAGGAAATAATAGACGAGAGAGACGATCTGCGTTCAACCGGGTCGGTAGCGATCGGGTATTACGCTTCATTTGATGAACTGGCCGACGGTACAGAGGTGATAATAGACTACAGTCATCCTGACAGGCTGGATGACCTGCTCGGTTACGCCACGGCAAACGGGATACCTCTCGTTATAGCCACGACAGGATACACAGATGAGCAGGAGGCTCAGATCGCGGAAGCTGCGAAGCAGATACCTATAGTTTTTTCTGGCAATTACTCGCTGGGCATCAACATCATGGAAAAGATCCTGAAGATGATCACCCCGATACTTGAAGATTCCTTTGACATGGAGATCGTGGAAAAGCATCACAACCAGAAGCTTGACGCGCCAAGCGGCACGGCGAAGATGCTGGTGCGCGCTATGGATCCGGAAGGAAAATACGAACACGTTGAAGGCCGCAGCGGCATGTGCAAGCGGGGCAAGGAGATCGGCATAAGCGCCATCAGAGGCGGCACCATCACAGGCGAGCACATCGCTATCTACGCAGGTGATGAGGAAGTGCTGGAGATAAAACACATCGCTAACTCCAGAAGGATATTCGCCCTCGGTTCTGTCAAGGCGGCAGAGTTCGCGGTCGGAGCACAGCCGGG
>JAUMVF010000093.1 GCA_030530305.1 Bacillota bacterium | reverse complement strand
ACGAGGAAGACCAGGAGAGCCGCCTTTGCGGCTGTCAGTATTATCTGTTTTGTTTTCCGCGGTATCCTCATAGCAGTCCCGCTCCTTTTGCCATATTGTAAAGCCATCTCGGATAGAATTCCGAAATGAAGTGCTGCCCGTCAGGCTCGTACCACTGGGGGTTTGCCTTGACCATGGCCGTGTGATCTATGAATGTGATGTTTTCCTTTTCGCAGAAGGCCTTTGTAGCCTTGTTGAATTTATCCGATGCGCCAAGGGCCGGGACTCTGCTTATCTTAGCCTTCGTGGCAGGCAGTACGCTGTTGATGCACAGCTTGGTCTCGGGGATCTTCTGCCTGAGTTTTTTCACCAGTTTGGAATAGGCTTTCACGAATTTTTTAGAGTTGCCGTTGTAGAGTTCCAGGTCGTTCAGCCCGAAGGAGAGGAAAAGAACGTCGGGTTTCAGCGCGATGGCTCTCTTTATGATGCCTTTTTCGCTTTCTATGCTGACGCCTCTTTCAAATACGGCGATATCCTTGTCCAGGTAGCCGTAGCCCTCGACTCCTTCTGTTATGGAGTCGCCTGCTATTACGCAGCCCTCGAAGATCTTTCTGAAATCAGCGTTCTCAAGGTTGTTTTCATCTACGTTCTCGGCGCGTTCCACGTCCTTGATGGCAGCCTGGTTGGCCGCGACGGACTGTTTTTCCATCTTTTCAAGTTTGGTGACGTTGGCTGCGATGACCTTGTCGTGCCTGTTGTATTTGATAACGAAAAATATCGCGAAAGCAACCGCTATCGCGATGATCACGCAGACTATCCTTCTGAATGTCGTATCCTGCATCGAAATTCTCACAACTCACCTCTTTTATACGCTTTTTAATTGTACCATCTGGCCATATTCATGTAAAGAAATTAAGAGCTTATATAGTGGAGAATTCTTATCACGGGCGCCGGAACCATTGGAATGATACTGATAATCCTTCTGTGGGAAAAAAGTCAGTACCGTTGCAAGGCCTGCAGCGATTGCCCGCCGGCGAAAAGCTGCAGGAAAGCACTTTTCTAAAAAAACCGGGCGCCGGAACCATTGGAATGATACTGATAATCCTTGTGATAGGAAAAAGTCAGTACCGTTGCAAGGCCTGCAGCGGTTTGAGATAAGTCCGGTTAATGGAACAGAGCGCCTGAGCATCCCGGCTGATATTGAAATTTGCACGAAAAAGGAGTACACTTTAAAATGAGTTACAATATGAAAAAATAGGGTAGTATGCGGTTTAGCAGGCCTGCAAGAGACCTGAGTATTTATAGAGGAGAAAATAACAATGGACAAGAACCTGGCAAAGACCTATGATCCGAAATCATTTGAAGACAGAATTTATTCCATGTGGGAGGAAAACGGCGCTTTCAGAGCGGAAGTCGACAAGAGCAAAAAACCTTTCACTATCGTGATGCCGCCTCCAAATATCACGGGGCAGCTCCATATGGGACATGCGCTGGATCAGACGCTTCAGGACGCCCTGACGAGATTCAAAAGAATGCAGGGATACAGCGCCCTGTGGCTGCCGGGAAGCGACCACGCCAGCATAGCTACAGAGGTCAAGGTCGTAGACAAGCTCCGCGAGGACGAAGGCCTGGAAAAGGAAGACATCGGAAGAGAAGCTTTCCTTGAGCGCGCCTGGGAGTGGAAAAGGATATACGGCGGAAAGATAACGAAGCAGTGCCGTAAGCTGGGAGACTCCTGCGACTGGAGCAGGGAGCGTTTCACCATGGACGAAGGCTGTAACGCCGCGGTAAAGGAATTTTTCATCAGATTATATAAAAAGGGACTTATCTACAGAGGAAACCGTCTGATCAACTGGTGTCCGGTATGCGGCACATCCCTGTCAGACGCCGAGGTTGAACACGAGGACAAGAAGGGCCAGTACTGGTACTTCAGATATCCGGCTGAAGACGGCGGGGAAGGCATCACAGTAGCTACAAGCCGTCCCGAGACCATGTTCGCCGACGAGGCTATCGCGGTATCCCCCGGGGATGAAAGATACAAGGATCTCATCGGGAAAAACGTGATACTTCCGCTCGTAGGCAAGGCTATTCCTGTAATAGAGGACGAGTATCCGGATCCGGAAAAGGGTACAGGCGCGGTAAAGATCACGCCGGCCCATGACATGAATGACTTCGAGGTAGGGCAGAGACACGATCTGCCGTCACCTTCCTGCATAAGCGAAGACGCGACCATGAACGAACTTGCGGGCAAGTATGAAGGCATGGACCGCTATGAATGCAGAAAAGAATGGGTAAAGGATCTTGATGAAGCAGGATACCTTGTTAAGATAGAAGATCTTGAGATCCCTGTCGGCGAATGCTACAGGTGCCATACAGTAGTTGAACCGATGCTTTCAGAGCAGTGGTTCGTAGCCATGGAAGAACTGGCAAAACCGGCTATAGAAGCCGCGAAAAAAGGTGACCTTAAGCACGTGCCTGACAGATTCGAAAAGGTATACCTCCACTGGCTTGAGAACATAAGAGACTGGTGCATATCAAGACAGCTCTGGTGGGGACACAGGATCCCGGCGTATTACTGTCAGGACTGCGGTGAAGTTATCGTCGCCGCGGATGCTCCGGACAAGTGCCCCAAGTGCGGCAGCGGGAATATAGTCCAGGATGAAGACGTACTGGATACGTGGTTCTCATCTGCTCTCTGGCCTTTCTCAACTCTCGGATGGCCTGAGAAGACGGAGGATCTGGATTACTTCTACCCGACAGACGTGCTTGTCACAGGCTACGACATCATATTCTTCTGGGTAGTGAGAATGGTATTCTCCGGCCTTGAAGTTATGGACGAAGTGCCTTTCAGATACGTATATGTACATGGACTTGTAAGGGACGCCCAGGGAAGAAAGATGAGTAAATCCCTCGGAAACGGCATCGACCCGCTGGAGGTAATTGACCAGTATGGCGCCGACGCTCTGAGATTCATGCTTACCACAGGCATCACGCCGGGCAACGACATGAGATTCAAGGAAGACCGACTTGAGTCCGCCCGTAACTTTGCGAATAAACTCTGGAACGCATCAAGGTTCGTTATCATGAATCTGCAGGACGAAAACGGTGAATTCCTGCCGATGGCAGGAGACGACGCGGCTCTCAGAGATGAGGACAAGTGGATGATCTCGAGAGTCAACGACGCTGTGCAGTATGTGACGGATACTTTCGAAAAATTCGACCTGGCTCTGGCGGGACAGAGAGTATACGACCTGATCTGGAACGAATACTGCGACTGGTACATCGAGATCGTAAAGAGCAGACTTTACGGTGATGATGAAGAGGATAAGAAAGTTGTAAGAAGCGTGCTGGTAAAGACACTGAAGGATATGCTCCGCATGCTCCATCCGTTCATGCCGTACATCACAGAAGAGATATGGACATACCTGCCGAAGGAAAACGATCCGGACAATCCGGACAACTTCCTCATTAAAGAAAAGTGGCCGGTATACAGTGAAGATAAGAAATACGAAAAAGAAACGGCAGTCCTCGAGACGGCCATGGAGGCAATAAGAGCCATAAGAAATATAAGGGCTGAGGCAGAGGCTTCGCCAAAGAAAAAGCTGACAGCGGTCATCGTGGCGAAGGAAGCCCGCGAAAGACTGGAAGCCGGTGAAAGGTACATCCGCGACATGGCCAATATAACAGAGATTACCTTTGCGGATGACAGATCGGAAGCTCCGGAAGACGTAATGACGGCAGTCATAGACGGAGCGGAAATATTTATTCCTCTCGATGAACTTGTGGACTTCAGCGCTGAACTGGAAAGGCTCACCAAAGAGAAGAAGAAACTCGAGGGTGAGGTGGCCAGAACTGAGAAGATGCTCAGCAATCCGGGCTTCGTGAACAAGGCTCCGGAGAAAAAGATCGCGGAAGAAAAAGAAAAACAGGCTAAATATAAGGACATGCTTGAAAAGGTATGCCAGAGACTTCAGATGGTAGAGGAAAAACTTAAATGAGCAGAAGCGCCGAAGAACGGATAGCAAAATATCACAGATTCGGGAGCGTACTGGGCCTGGAGAGGATACGCATGCTCCTTGGCAAACTGGGAGATCCCCACAAAGACCTGAAGGTCATACACGTGGCGGGGACCAACGGCAAAGGCTCGGTATGCCGGGAAGTCTATGAAGTACTTCAGGCCAACGGATATAAGACCGGCCTTTATATCTCGCCTTTCATTGAAAAATTCAACGAGAGGATAGTTTTTGACGGGCAGGATATCCCGGACGATGAGCTGGACGCCATCACGGATACAGTCATAAAGAAAAGCGATGAGATGGTGGCTGAAGGATATGATTCCCCGACCGAATTTGAAGTTGTCACAGCCATAGCGCTGGTGTATTTCAAACAGCATGGCGCGGATTTCGCAGTCCTTGAAGTAGGCCTCGGCGGCCGGGGTGATTCCACCAACGTGATAGACAGACCGCTGGTTACAGCAATCACTTCTATAGACTTCGATCATATGGAGAGGCTGGGGTACACTCTTGAAGAGATCGCGGCGGAAAAAGCGGGAATCATAAAGGAGGGAGTACCCCTCGTATCCAATGTTCTGCACAGGGAAGCCCTGGAGCTGATCGCGAGAAGAGCCTATGAGAAAAACGCGCCCCTCATAGACGTCAGCCGCATGAAGACTGCGGTCAAGGATTCGGGGCTTGAGTCCCAGACGTTTGATTTTTACGCGGATGAGAAAGTCTACCGGGACGTGGAGATATCCATGCCGGGGAGGCATCAGATAGAAAACGCCAAGACAGCCCTTGCGATCCTTGAGGTCATGAGGAGCAGGCACATGGCGGAGCTGGAAATGGACAAAGTCCTTGAAGGCATGAAGAAAGCAGTCCAGCCGGCGCGGATAGAAGTCATGAGCGTCGATCCGATGATCATACTTGACGGCGGCCACAACAAAGCGGGAGCGGAGGCTCTCCGCCAGACCCTTGAAGAAGTGTTCACCAAAGAGCAGAAGATAACCATGGTGGCCGGCATCCTGAGAGACAAGGAAGTCGACGGCATACTGGATGTTTTCGACAGGGTGGCGGACCGCTACATACTTACGGAGATAGATAATCCGAGAACCGTGACGGCAGATATGTGGCCCGGATACATGGAGGGGAGAAACACCCCGTATGATGTTGTAAGATCGCCGCGGGAAGCGGTGGCAAAAGCTCTTTCAGAGCAGAAAGACGACTGCGTGATAGTTGCGGGATCCCTTTATCTGGCAGGCCAGGTGAGAGGATACCTGAAGGAATGTATAAAGAATAAAGTGTGAGGAAACGACCCGATATGAGTACAGAAAAGAAGAACAAGGTCCTGCTTTTTTACAACGCCCATTCAGGCAGCGGGACATTCAAAAACAATCTGGATTATGTAATAGGGAAATTCCAGGAAAAAGGTCTGCAGATAGTTCCTCTGAGGGCTTCAAAGGGAAGGACCCTGGGGGAGACGCTTGCTGAGATCGACCAGGATGAGTTCCGCCAGATCATAGTGTCCGGCGGAGACGGCACGATAAACGTATGCGTCAATCATATGATAAAAAACGACATACATCTTCCGCTGGCTATCTTTCCGTCCGGAACGGCAAATGATTTTGCATATAATTTCGGCATCCCGACAGATATAAGAGAGATGGTGGACATAGCTCTCGGAGACAAACTGGTGGAGGCCGACGTAGGTCAGGTCAACGACAGATACTTCATAAATGTTGCGGCCATCGGATCGCTGGTGGACGTGAGCCAGAAGACCGATCCGAGACTGAAGAACACCCTGGGCACCATGGCATATTACCTCAAGGGCATCTCTGAAGTTCCGGGTCTCAAATCCGTACCCATGAAGTTCATAACAGATGATGAGGTCTTTGATGAGAAGATATATTTCATGGTCGTAATGAACGGTAAATCGGCAGGAGGATTCAAGAAACTGGCCCTTGATTCGTCCATCAACGACGGGCTTCTGGACGTAATGATCTTCAAGAAGATGAACGTGGTGGAGCTTGCGACGACCACATTGAAAGTCCTCAGGGGCAAACATATAGGTGACAAGAACGTCGACTTTTTCCAGACCAGAAAGCTGGGGCTTGAGACCACAGCCAATGTCAGCACGGACATCGACGGGGAGATCGGGGAAGAATTTCCTAT
>JAUMVF010000092.1 GCA_030530305.1 Bacillota bacterium | reverse complement strand
ACCAGCACTATAGCTACCCTCATAACTGTTGATAACGCTATTAAAGACGAGACATATACGCTCTACAAGGTGTTTGATGCGAAGAGCGACGGCTCTGACGCCATATCCTACAAGAGCACATGGATGACCACAAGTAATGATTACTTTGCTGTAGACAGCAAGGGTAACATCACCATCAAAGACGCGGGCAAAGATCCGACAGATAAGACAAAGTTATCTGACGCAGCCATATCATGGCTTAAGACACAGATATCAAACTTCACCCAGGTAGGTGACCCGAAAGTGGCATCAGGCACTACGGTAGAGTGGACGGGACTTGCTGACGGGTATTATTACATCAATACCACTACAGGTTCATTTGTCACCATCGACAGCGTAAGACCTGACGCAACTGTAGAAGAAAAGAACACTATACCGTCAGGTGACAAGAGCCAGTCCGCAACTAAGAGCGGAACATACGCCGACACAACGCTTCACATGAACATTGGCGATACTGTTTACTACAAGTATGTGATCACTAACGGAAAAGGTTCTGATAAAAACATCAAAGTAACAGATACTATGACAAACGGACTGGATCTTCAGAGCACTATCACCGTTAAAGACAAAGAAGGAAGCGCTCTGGTAAAAGATACAGATTATACGCTGACTACAACAGATCATGGATTCGTGCTTACGCTTCTTGAGGCATACGTAAAAACTATGGGCACAAATGATACAGTAACCGTAGAATATTCCGCGAAAATCAATAAGAACGCAGTTGTCGACAACGCTACGGGCAACAGTAATAATGCTGAGTTTAAGTATTCTGGCCAGACAACAGAAGAAACCATTTATGTTGCTACATATGATTTCCAGCTGTATAAGACAGACGGGAAAAAATACCTGCCCGGTTCAGGGTTCAAGCTTTATGATGCAGCAACTGGCGGAAACCAGATAACTGTTTCTAAGGACGATACAGGATACTACAGAGATGCCGATGGATCTGCTTCAACTCAGATAATGGTTGAAAGCGCTGACGGAGTTAACGTAAGAGGTCTGGCTCCGGGTAAATACTATCTGGAAGAGACGACTACCCCTGACGGATACAACACGCTCACCAAAAGAGAAGAAGTAACCATTACATCAGGCGCTACAGCAGCTGCTCAGGTTACAGTAGTAAATGAAGCGGGAACAGAACTTCCATCAACAGGCGGCATAGGAACGACGATATTCTATATCATCGGCGCGGCGCTTGTTATCGGATGCGCAGTGATACTCGTATCACGCAGGAGAATCAGAAATAAATAGTGTCAGAGGCCGGTCAGTTGATCATATGGGTTAAAAAACATTCCCTTACGCTGCTTATGACAGCGGGGCTCATAATAGGATTGGGACTGCTCCTTTATCCGACCATCGCGAATTACTGGAATTCTTTTCACCAGTCAAGAGCGATAATGGAATACAGTGATACTGTCGCGTCTTTGAGCGAAGAGGATTATGAAAAGATCCTCAGTGACGCGAAGGAATACAACAGGAAACTTGGCGAGACCGGTATCATCTGGAATATGTCGGATGAGCAGAAGAAAGAATACAACAGGCAGCTGAAACTGGATAAAACAGGTATTATGGGATATGTGACAATACCGCAGTTTCGTGTGAGAGCGCCAATTTACCACGGAACTAATGAGAACGTTCTGCAGACGGCCATAGGCCATCTTGAACAGACTTCTCTGCCCGTAGGAGGAAAGAGTTCACATTGTCAGATATCAGGACACCGGGGACTTCCTTCAGCAAGGCTTTTTACAGACATTGACAAGATGACAGAGGGCGACACATGGACCATGACGGTCCTGGATAAAACGGTTACTTACCAGTGCGATAAGATATATATCGTGGAGCCTGACGATGTTTCCAAACTCAGTATAAAGGCCGGCAAAGACCAGTGTACGCTGATAACCTGTACCCCTTACGGTATAAATACCCACAGGTTGCTGGTCAAAGGACACCGCATCCCCAATTCGGACGGCAACGCTCTGATGCCGGCGGATGCAATACAGATAGAACCTAAGTATGTAATACCATTTCTTATGGCAGGCATACTGGCAATAATAATACTGGTAACAGTAATATCAGCAAAACGGGCAAAAAGAAATGATCCGAAAAGGATCGCAAAGGCATTTTTCGACAGATTGGAGTTTGAAAAATAACTATGAAAACCGGAATACTCGGAAAAATACCAGCCATACTCATAGCAGTGATACTTGCAGTTTCGGCAATGGTCATAACGAACGGACCTGTCTACGGGGCAACGGGAAGTTATTCCATCCACGGCAGCTACGCGAATCCTTTTAACGGTGTGCTTCTCAGTGAATCTATAGATTTTTCACTTTATAAAATAGGTGAATTCCACGGTTCGACCTTTGAGCGGGAAGAAGCCCTTAGCAATGTGGGAGTTGATATTCCTGTATTTACGAAGAAAGGTGACCGGGACGAGGATGAATGGACAGAGGAGTGGCTTGAATGCGCAAATTCATTTGCCGCTCAGCTTCCGGACGGTTATGATCCCGTAAGCACAGCGCAGTCAGATGCTGCGTCACCTCTGAGCTCCTTTGATTTCACAGGACTTGAAGGCGCTGCGCTTTATCTTCTTACGGGAAGCAGCCAGATCGTACCGGATGCGCAGGATGCGGATAAAAGCCGCAGATGGACCCCGCGTCCGATGTTTATCATGATCCTGAACGATGACGCTGTGATAAGCCTCAAGTTCACTTCTGTTCCGGTTACAAAAAGATATGCCGTAATGAAGAGCTGGAAAGACGCGGAGCATGAAGATAAACGACCGGAGAACATAGAGATAGAAGCGCTTTATGACGGCAAGGTCGACAGCAGCATATCACCGATCAAACTGCCGGACGGTGACAATGAATGGTACTTTGAGTTTGAAACTGAGAAGGTCAACAAAGAGTGGACATTCAGAGAAGTAGTAAGCGACGCAATAAAGTACAACTATGAGATAAGTGTCAGCGAACCAAGGGAATCCACCGGTAAAGAAGGGGATCCTGTATTGCTCACGACGATAACCAATACTTACAGCCGACCGACACTTGAAATAACCAAGAAACTGCCGGATTATGTGGATCACGGCAACGGCGCTGCTGCAGTGCTTGGTTTTGAGATAACTGGATTTACACTCGTGGACGGAGAGGAAGAGGCTGTTTATCACGTTACCGTAGGCATGGCGATGGGTGCCGATGAAACAGAAAAGACCATAGAAGTTAAAGATATCCCGCGTGGTCTTACGAGAGTCGTGGTAGAAGAGAGTTATTCAGGAAACTACGCCCCTGTAGGTGAAAGAACAAAAACAGCTACGTTCGTACCGGCTGAAGAAGGTCCTGGGAAATATACAGTCGAATTTGAAAACAAGTATGATAACCCTTCGTTCACAGGAGGAGTTATAAACAGATATTCTAAAGTGGACACAGGCGCTTATGAGGTTATCGAACAGATAAACCTCCTTGCAGGAAGGTAGAAAAGGGAGGAATCTGAGATGAAAAGCGCAAAGAGAAAAATGCTTACAGCGCTGGTGACAGCCGTACTGCTCCTTATGACTTCCACAGGAGCTGCTTTTGCGTATTTCAGTGATTACGATATCGGATACGCGGATCTCGCGCTCCATCTGAAAGGGCAGACAGTAATAGATGAACAGATACATGAGGGCGATAAGACCATATCGATAAAGAATACCGGAAACGCAGCTGTTGTAACGCGTGTAAGAATAATCGGGACCGATATGCTGAAAATCACTTTTGACGACCAGAGCGACTGGGAACAGCACGGTGATTTCTATTATTACACGAAGTTGCTTGCACCGGGAGCGAACACATCCGCCATCAATGCGAAACTATCTGTTACCGAAAAACAGGCGGAGATGATCGGTGATACTTTTGATATCATCGTAGTACACGATTCAGCTCCGGCAGTATTCGGAAAAAACAACAAAGTCAAAAAACCAAAAGGCTGGGAGTATATCCCGGACATAAAGGCTGAGTAAGGAGGAAGGATATGAATAAGAAAGCGAAAAAAATATCCCGGAAAACTCTGATCCTCCTTGCAGTGGCAGTAGTTATGTTCTGCGCGGGCGGTATCATGACTGCCAGAGCGCAGCTGGGTATATTCAGTTCAGATATCAATTCTGAATTCGGAATGGATGATATAGACGTCGTACTTACTGAAAACGGCGCGCAGGTTAATACTGAAGGTGACGAGGACGCCGGCAGACTGATGGCAGACCTGGAAGGGGAAATTCTTCCGGGAAGATCCTACGATGAAAAAATAGCTGCCGAAAACAAGGGTGCTGCTGACGAATATGTAAGGATCAGAATAACAAAGTACTGGAAAAATGCTAAAGGTAAGAAGAACGCAAAACTGGATCCGTCCCTTATAGAACTCACTTATGGTGATTCATCGTATAATTCCGGAGCATGGCAGAGAAATAAGGCCGAGAGCACGACGGAATCAGAAACTTACTACTACAGCAGGAAACTGAGCCCGGGCAGCGCTACAGAACCGCTCATGAGCAGGTTCAGAATAAGCGACAGGATCACCTCAGAAGAAGACGGTAACTATAAAGTAACTGAGAAAAAAGTCGGCAACAAGACCGTATATACGTACGAATACATTTATGACGGATACAGGGCGTGTGTAGAGGCTGACGTACAGTCTATACAGACCCACAACGGAAATGATGCTATAGAAAGCCTCTGGGGTGTCACTAATGTTAAATCTTCAGACGGCGGTCTGGTAGTTCAGTAAGAAAGGAGCATGTTCATGAAAGAATATAAAGCAGGAACGATGCTCCGCACAAGCATCGGATACAAAAAAGTGGCTGCAGTTATGATAACGCTGCTGTTCGCATTAATGATGATAATATCCGCCCGTCCTGTTTACGCGGAGGACTATTCATTTTCCGGAGAATGTGTTTTCGACGGTGAAAAGATATCAACTGACTATGATCAGAAGTCTTTCTCGAAAGCTCTGGGACGTCTGGAACCAGGAGACACTATAGATTGCACGATAACATACATTAACGACAGCAGTAAAAAGACCGAATGGTACATGCGTAACAGCGTGCTTGAGACTCTTGAAGAGAGCAAGACACAGGCCGAAAACGGAGGATATACTTATATCCTTAAGAATATAGGTCCCGGCAGTAATACAACGACTATATTCGACAACTCCGGAGTAGGCGGAGATAAGAAAAACGGCAAGCCTGAAGGCCTTAAGCAGGCGACTGACGCCACCGGCAACTATTTCTTCATACAGGATCTGAAAGCCGGTCAAAAGGGCAAAACGACCCTTCACGTAGCATTTGAAGGAGAGACAGGTGTCAATGATTATATGGACACCAACGGTAAGATCATGCTCAGCTACGGTGTTGAGATCGCGGGACAGGATAAGACTACCGAATCTCACGGCGATACGCCGCAGACAGGAGACCCCGGAAATAACACGTGGCTTCTCATTGCCATAAACGTTACGGCTCTGCTTCTGCTTATTATTGGCCTCATAAGATGGAGAAAAGAACGGAAAGAGGGTGAAGCAGATGATGAATAGCATCTCTAAGAAATTCATCGCCCTGCTCCTCATACCTGTTTTTATGCTGTCTATGATGGCTATGATGACTCATACAACAGCAGATCAGGCTTACGCAAAAGAATACAAATACAAAGTAACTGTTTATTCGGGCCAGCAGGGTCATTTTAAGACGGGAAAAGTATGGTCAAAGACCTGCAAAGCCGGAGAAAGAGTTTATATCAGTACAAAAACTCTGGGGTTCAAGCTTGATAACAAAAAATACTACGTAAGAGGTTTCAGGATAGCCGGTCACGACAACGATGAGTCTTCGGGATACCGGACTCTGAGTTTCAAAGTGGACCGTGATGTTTCATATGAAGTAGCTTACGCTATGAAAGGCAATATGGTAGGATATGTTGTCAGGTATCAAGATACCTCAGGGAAAGAGCTGCACAAGAGCGATTCTTTCTATGGTATGGCGGGTGACAAGCCTGTAGTCGCCTACAGATATATCGACGGCTATATCCCCGAGGCGTACTATCTTGGAAAGACACTTTCGAAAAATGAGTCAAAGAATGTCTTCACATTCAGATATACAAGGTTAGAAGGCGAGGGCGAAAACGGCGGTAACGGAAACGGCAACAATGGAGACAACG
>JAUMVF010000091.1 GCA_030530305.1 Bacillota bacterium | reverse complement strand
GCACCTGCTGAAGAAGAAAAGACTGAAGAATAATTCTTCTAACAGAAACCAAAACAAAAACACCGCTATCACGGCGGTGTTTTTTATTGGAAATCACATATTGTTCAATACCTGTGTCTCGCAGCCCATAACTTTTGTCACTAATTTTGTTTTTGGCATCTTTAGTGACAAAAATTCAAGGATTGCCGGGCCAATCTTCCCTTAATGTGACGGGGTTTGACCAAAACTATGGAAATAAGGGTCTGCGAAGCCACAACTTTTGTCACTATTTGCAAATAAGCGAAATTAGTGACAAAAAACAGCGGCTTTGATTTTATCCGGACTTCAATTATATCCAGACTTCATTTTTTAGTGGTATAATGAAGCCAAGGAGATTTAGCAGAGAGCAATGATAGAAAACATCAACTGGTATCCCGGTCATATGAAGAAGACCAGGGAACTGATAAAAGAGAATATGAAGATGGTCGACGCGGTCATCGAGGTGGTGGACGCCAGGATACCTGTGTCCAGCAGGAATCCGATCATACACGAACTTACCGGCAGTAAGACCCGGGTGATCGTCCTGAACAAGTCTGACCTGTCCGACGAAAAAGCCAACGAACTCTGGGCAGAGAAGATGCGGGCGGAAGGAAGTCGCGTGATCATCATGAACTGCATGTCAGGCGAAGGCGTGAAGAGGCTTTTTAAAATGCTGGAAGAGGAGCAGGCCAGAAAGAACAGCGCGTCCCAGAGACAGAAGGCTTTCAGGATGATGATAGTCGGCGTGCCTAACGTGGGCAAATCTTCGCTGATCAACAGGATGATGGGGAAGAAAAGTACGCAGGTAGGCGACAGACCGGGAGTCACCAAAGGAAAGCAGTGGCTCACGCTGAAAAACGGTATGCAGCTTCTGGACACGCCGGGAATACTGTGGCCCAAATTCGAGGATCAGAAAGTAGGCATTAATCTGGCTTTCTGCGGGTCCATAAAAGACGAGATCCTTGATATGGAAACACTTGCTCTTGAACTGATAAAAGTTCTGCGGGAGGATTATCCCGAACTCCTGATGGAAAGATATAAACTTGATGAGATAAAGGACACCGCGCTGGAAGACATGGAGGCCATCGCTGAAAAGCGGGGATTCCTCATGCCCGGCAAGCGAATAGATTACACGAGAACGGCCAAAACGGTACTGGATGAGTTCCGCGGCGGAAAGATCGGACGGATCACACTGGAACGTCCTTAGAAAAGGCTGAGTGCCATGAAAAAAGCTGAGCGCGAGAAGCTTCAGAAAAAGCGCCTCGCGGAAATGAAAAAATATGAAGAGGAACTCTACGAATCGGGCGTAAGTTATATCGCCGGAGTTGATGAGGTGGGAAGAGGGCCTTTGGCAGGTCCCGTCGTTGCCGCGGCAGTCGTGCTTCCGGTTGGTTTTGACGTGCTGGGAGTGGATGATTCCAAAAAACTCACACCGAAGAAGAGAGACGAACTTTTCGATAAGATAAAAGAGCAGGCTATCGCCATCGGCATCGGTCAGGTAGAGCATGACGTAATCGACAGAATCAATATCCTGCAGGCGACGAAGCAGGCAATGATCCGGGCGATCATTCATGCCAACGAGGAGCTTGAGAAGAAAGATCTGCCGCATATCCAGCACATACTTTTTGACGCGATGAAGATCGAGGGGGCCAAGACTCCCCAGACATCGATAATAAAGGGCGACAGCAAAAGCGTTTCCATAGCGGCCGCGTCCATAATCGCCAAGGTCACCAGGGACAGGCAGATGGTGGAGTATCATGAAAAATACCCGTGGTATTCCTTTGATTCCAACAAAGGCTACGGAACGAAAGCCCACTACGAAGGGATAAAAGAGCACGGCATCTGCCCCATCCACAGGAAGACCTTCCTGAAGAACATAAAGTACTGAATCCTGCGCAGCCGCGGGAAGGGCACTTGCGCGGAGCCGCGGAAAAGACGACGCCGCAGAGCCGGGGAAAAGGCACCCCCGCAGGACCTTTATGTATACATTCTGATTTAGGTAAATTGTATTGATAACCACACAATAAAATGATATTATTTACTTGTAATTTCGGCACATACGGACCGGGCAGGAAGTCTGGCGGAAGTATGGGCTTTTTATCTTTTTAACACGTATTTTTGACCATCTTACAGGAGGAGAAAAATGAAATCTGATATCCAGATAGCTCAGGAAACTGAAATGAGCCCGATTACGGAAGTCGCAGCGGGAGCAGGCATCGATGAGAAGTACCTTGAACACTACGGAAAGTACAAGGCAAAAATTGACTTCAGCTTTCTCGCGGACAGAAAAGACAAAGAAAACGGTAAACTGATCCTTGTTACAGCAATAACACCGACGCCGGCCGGCGAAGGAAAGACGACTACGACAGTAGGTCTTGCTGACGGCCTGAAAAAGATCGGAAAGAACTCCATCGTTGCACTTAGAGAGCCTTCCCTGGGTCCTGTATTTGGTATCAAGGGCGGAGCAGCAGGCGGCGGATACGCACAGGTAGTTCCGATGGAAGATATCAACCTTCATTTCACAGGTGACATGCACGCTATAGGCGCGGCCAACAACCTCCTGGCAGCTATGCTGGACAACCACATCCAGCAGGGCAACGAACTTGGCATTGACCCCAGAAAGATCACCTGGAGAAGATGCGTCGACATGAACGACAGACAGCTGAGGAACATAGTGGACGGTCTCGGCGGCAAGCCAAACGGAACTCCGAGAGAAGATGGTTACGATATAACAGTTGCAAGCGAGATCATGGCGATCCTCTGCCTGGCAGACGGCATCGACGATCTTAAAGAAAGGATCTCACGGATAGTTGTAGGATACACATACACAGACGAGCCGGTAACGGCGGGACAGCTCCAGGCCCAGGGCGCTATGACAGCTCTGCTGAAAGACGCTCTCAAGCCGAACCTTGTACAGACTCTTGAGCATACAGCTTCGTTCGTGCACGGCGGACCTTTTGCCAACATCGCCCACGGATGCAATTCGGTAATGGCTACGAAGATGGCTCTGAAGACAGGGGATTACGTGGTTACGGAAGCCGGATTCGGCGCTGACCTGGGAGCGGAAAAATTCCTGGACATCAAGTGCCGTATGGCAGGCCTCACTCCTGACGCGGTAGTCATCGTTGCCACAGTAAGAGCTCTGAAGCATCACGGCGGCGTTGCCAAGGCTGATCTGGAAAAAGAAGATCTGGCAGCTCTTGAAAAAGGACTTCCGAATCTCCTGCAGCACGTTGAGAACATCACTAAGGTATACGGGCTTCCGGCGGTCGTTGCGATCAACGCGTTCCCGGCAGACACTGACGCAGAGCTTGCTCTCGTTGAGAAGAAGTGCAAGGAGCTTGGCGTAAACGTGGCTCTTTCCCAGGTATGGGCAAAAGGCGGCGAAGGCGGCGTTGCGCTGGCAGAAGAAGTCGTAAGACTCTGCGAGCAGGACAAGAACTTCACATTCAGTTACGAAGACGACCTGACAATAAAAGAAAAGATAGAAGCAATCGCCAAGAAGGTTTATCACGCAGCAGATGTGAACATCCTTCCTGCGGCGCAGAAACAGATAGACAAGCTGGCTGAACTGGGATTCTCAGGCATGCCGGTGTGCATGGCAAAAACACAATACAGTTTCTCGGATGATCCGGCGCTTCTGGGGGCTCCTGAAGGATTCACCCTCACAGTGCGCAACGCGAAGGTATCAGCGGGAGCCGGATTCATAGTAGCTCTCACAGGCGATATCATGACCATGCCGGGACTTCCGAAGAGACCGGCGGCCGAGAAAATCGATGTGGACAGCACAGGAAAGATCAGCGGCCTGTTCTAAATGAGGTAGAAATGTTCAGAGACAAGACTATCAAAGATTTTACAGATGAACTGGCGTCAAAAGCACCGGTGCCCGGCGGCGGAGGCGCATCGGCACTTGCCGGCGCCCTTGGGATCGCTCTGGGAAACATGGTGGGTTCTCTTACCGTGGGCAAAAAGAAATACGCGGATGTGGAGGACGACATAAAGGCGCTGATGAAAAGGGCCGGAACGCTGAGAAAAGAACTTCTCGACTGCATCGATGAAGACGCGGCATGCTTTGAGCCTCTTGCCGCGGCATATTCACTTCCTGCGGAAACCGATGAGGAAAAAGCGGAAAAAGAAGAAGTGATGGAAAAAGCCCTTGAGACCGCCTGCAAAGGACCGTTTTCCATAATGGAAAAGGCATGCGAGGCTATCGATATCATCGGAGAATTCGCTGAAAAGGGCAGCAGACTGGCTGTAAGCGACGCAGGCGCGGGAGCGGCTTTGTGCTGCGCTGCGCTGAAGGCTGCGAGTCTGAACATTTATATAAACACAAAGATGATGAAGAACAGGGGTACGGCGGCAGCTTTTGAAGAGAAAGCTGATTCCCTTACTGAAGAAGGCTCCGCTAAGGCGGACCGGATATTTGAAACGGTGAAGGGATCCCTGCGGAAGGGATAGACAGCAGATGGCAAAGATCCTCAGAGGCGCGGACGCTCTGGAAGCAAAATGCGCCGAGCTGAAAGACAAAGTCAGACGGCTCCGTAACGAAGGTACGGATCCGGTGCTTGCAATAATACGTGTGGGTGAAGACCCTGACAACATGGCCTATGAAAGAGGCCTTGTTAAGCGTGCCGAAGAACTGGGGATAATGGTAGAAAAGTACGTCATGGATGAGAAGGCGACGGAAACTACGGTAATCGCCCTCATCAGGAGACTGAACTATGATGACGATATACACGGCGTGCTCCTGATGAGGCCTCTTCCGGAGCATATGGATGACAACAAAGTCAGGATGACTCTGGATCCCGCCAAAGACCTGGACGGCATCACAGACGTATCCATCGCGGGAGTTTTCGCAGGCACAGACAGAGGGTTCCCGCCCTGCACACCTTCGGGATGCATTGAACTGCTGGAGCATTACGGCATCAGGATCGCGGGAAAGAAAGCGGTGGTGATAGGTCGGAGCATGGTGACCGGAAGACCTCTTTCCATGATGCTCATGAGAAAAAACGCCACAGTGACCCTGTGCCACAGCCATACGTCACCGGAAGATCTGATACGCTACTGCCATAACGCGGACCTGATATTCGTCATGGTGGGAAAGCCGAAGACCATAAAGACAGAACACGTCAGACCCGGACAGGTGATCGTCGATATCGGCATCAATGTGGACAAAAACGGAAAGCTGTGCGGGGATACGGATTTTGACAACCTTCTCCCGATAGTAAAGGCTATAACTCCGGTGCCGGGAGGCGTTGGCGCAATGACAAGCGTCATGCTTCTGGAACACCTTATAACTGCGGCGGTAAGATCCCGCAAAGGCCTCAGCTGAGGCAGTAAAGCCGCGCCTGAAACGGCGGCGCGCTCAAGAGCAGGAGAGCCTATGAAAGACAAATATTTGAAAGAACTTCTCCAGCAGGTATCCGGAGGGGATATGACTGTGGAAGAAGCTGCTGAAAAACTGAGATCACTTCCTTATGAAGAACTTGATTTTGCGAAGGTGGACAACCACAGAACACTTCGCACAGGTTATCCGGAAGTGGTTTTTTGTGAGGGAAAAACTCCGGAACAGACGGCGGAAATATTCAGCGCCCTCTGTGAAAAAAGCCAGAGAGTCATGGGGACCCGGGCCTCGGAAGCGGACTTTGCCGCGGTGACAGAAAAGTTCCCCGGCGCCCGGTACCATAAAGAAGCCCGCATCATAGAAATAGACAGGCGCGAGAGCACAGACAGAAACGAACCGGAAGACGGGGCTTTTGACATTGCCGTAGTCACAGCAGGGACAGCAGATATCCCTGTGGCTGAAGAGGCGGCTGTCACAGCGGAGATAATGGGCAGAACAGCGGACCGTATATATGACGTAGGCGTATCGGGGATCCACAGACTGCTTGACAACATCGACCGGATAAAAGCGGCGGACGTTGTCATCGCAGTCGCGGGAATGGAAGGCGCGCTTGCCAGCGTTATAGGAGGACTAATAGATAACCCGATTATTTCGGTGCCCACCAGCGTTGGATACGGGTCCAACTTTGAAGGGCTTTCGGCGCTTCTGTGCATGCTGAACAGCTGCGCCAGCGGAGTCAGCGTAGTGAACATAGATAACGGATTCGGAGCCGCGGCATTTGCGGTGAGCGTTCTGGATATGGCGGATAAAAAGAGGAAATGATATGCGCGTAATGTACATAGACTGCAGCAACGGTATAAGCGGAGACATGGCGCTGAAGGCGCTGCTTGAAGCGGGAGCGGACAGCAGTTTTGT
>JAUMVF010000090.1 GCA_030530305.1 Bacillota bacterium | reverse complement strand
AGAAGAAGCACCTGCAGAAGAGAAGACTGAAGAGTAAGAACATCGGATAAGTTCAGTAACAGAACACAGATAATAAAAAATACAGAAAAGGAGAAAAATAATGGATAAGGATCAGATCATTGAAGCCATAAAAAACATGACAGTGCTTGAGCTGAATGAGCTCGTAAAAGCTTGTGAAGAGGAATTCGGCGTATCAGCAGCAGCACCGGTTGCAGTTGCAGGCGCAGTAGCAGGCGGAGAAGCCGGCGGCGAAGAAGAAAAGTCAGAATTCGACGTAGTACTCGCAGAGATCGGAGCAGAGAAGATCAAGGTCATCAAGGCCGTAAGAGAGATCACAGGACTCGGACTGAAGGAAGCAAAGGAACTGGTAGACGGTGCTCCTTCAACAGTAAAAGAGGGCTGCGAAAAGGCAGAAGCAGAAGCTTACAAAGCTCAGCTGGAAGAAGTTGGCGCTACAATCGAACTCAAATAGTTCAGGCGTACAGCAAAACAGAGATAATAAAAAAGACTGCAGTTTCAGAAAGAGACAGCAGTCTTTTTTTATCCCGGCAGGCAGGTTTTCTTTACTTTTTCGGGATAGGGTGCTGAAACTGCGCGGCAAGTGGTATAATTAAGAAAAACAGGGAGGTCAGTTTTATGAGCAAAGTAAACGATTTTCTTACAGAAGCGGGAGTATTTTTCCTCGCCACATGTGACGGCGACCAGCCGAAAGCCAGACCGCTGGGTGCGCATCTGGAAGCTGACGGGAAGATCCTTTTCGGGGTAGGTGATTTCAAGAACGTATACAAACAGCTGGCAGCCAACCCGAAGACCGAGATCGTGGCTGCGAAGCCGGACGGACACTGGCTCAGATATACGGGCAAAGCGGTGTTCGAGGATGATCCGAAATACGCCGAAATGATGCTTGACGCCATGCCGCAGCTCCGGGACATTTATAATGAGACGACCGGCAACAAGATGATGGTATTCCATCTTGAAGACGCGACAGCCGTGGATATCCCGGTAATGGGAGAAGGAGAGGACCTGCTTTAATTGATCGCTGTTCTTATAGGATTCGCAACGGGGCTTTTCACGCCCCTGCAGACAAGTATAAATACCAATCTGAGAGAAAGACTGGGGATGCCGCAGCAGGCGTCCCTGGCTAATTTTGTTACGGCCATACCAATGCTCTTACTGCTGGCGCTGATCGTAGACGGGAATGTATATCTGCCCCTTCATGATATCGCCCAGCAGCCTCTTTGGATATGGATCGGAGGCATCCTCGGATCTGCTTTCATAACCAGCAACATCCTTCTCATGTCTCATCTGGGAAGCGTGTCTACAGTGGTCCTTCCTATTCTGGGACAGGTGACCATGGGCATGATCGTGGATCATTTCGGGCTGTTCAATTCCATCAGGATACCTATGACGCCGGCGAGAGGAGCGGGAGTAGCTCTGGTGCTCGCGGGCGTGTTCATGATCGTGAATCTGGGAGCAAAGCGTGAAAAAACAAAGACCCGGGAGAAAAAGAGCCCGCTGGTGTGGGTGTGGAGGACCATGGGCGTTGCTGCCGGCATGATGGTAGCGTGCCAGACTGCAATAAACACACAGCTGGGCCGGGTTGCAGACTCCCCTCAGAGGGCGGCGCTCATGAACTTCCTGGTGGGGTCATGTTTTCTTCTGATAATATATTTCATTACTCTGGCCCGCAGAAAAGGAAACCTGCCGGCAAGAAAAAAGACTTCATGGTGGATGTGGACAGGCGGCAGTATCGGCGCCGTATTTGTAGTTGTTACAGTCCATATAGCCACAGCGATCGGCACTGGCATGACAGTTATAGTCATGCTGGTGGGAATGATCATAGGAAGCATGATAATCGACGCTCTTGGCATCCTGGGAGCGGAGAAGAGGCCTATCGGCCCGCTCAAGATATGCGGAGCGGCGATCATGGTTGGCGGCGCCTGCATGACATACCTGCTTTAGAAAAGCAGGATGCCTGAAGAACTGATAATAAAGCACTGTTCGCCCACACTGGCTGGGATCAAGACCGGGAACATCATAACCTGCCGGGAAACTGACAGGGAGGAGAACAGGGACTTCGTAAGACATCTTAACAGTATTCTTGTTCCAAAAGGGCTCAGAGCGATGCTGTTTTCAAGAGGTGAAGATCTCTCTGAGATGATATATATCTACAGACCGGAGAAACTAAGGAAAGATCTTTCTGACGAGACCGCCAGGGAAATACTTGAAAGGACTGATTATCCGGTAGGCAACCCGACCTACTGTGTGATAAAACTTCTTGAGCGCCTCAGGCACAGCAGCGGATTTCCCCATGAGATCGGACTTTTCCTCGGATATCCTGCGGAAGATGTAAAAGGATTCATTGAAAAAGGGGCAGGATGCTGTAAATGCTGCGGTTACTGGAAAGTATACGGCAATGAAGATGAGGCTCAGAAGACCTTTGAACAGTACAGAAAGTGCACCAGAGTGTACTGCGAATGCTGGGGACGCCACGGATCCATAGGCAAATTGACTGTGCCTGAATACCAGTGAAAAGAAACGGGTTTTGCGCGTTTCGGAAAATACGTATATATTCTTGCGATACAGGAAAATAAAGCCTTGAAAAACCTGCTGTGACATGTTAATATGTATCTTGTTTCGGCGGGACGTGGCGCAGCTTGGTAGCGCGATTGCTTCGGGAGTAATAGGCCGCAGGTTCAAATCCTGTCGTCCCGACCATTTAAACCTGAGATTTATATCTCGGGTTTTTTATTTCCGGGGAGGTTATATTGAGCAGGAGCATCATGTATAATCTAACTATGGAAGAATCAGAAAGCAGAAACGAGAAGGGCGGATAACGCCCTGAGCAGAAAGGAGAAGGGCGCAGGACGCCCGGAGCGGTTCATGATAAACGAAGAAAAACTTTGGAAAAAAGCAGTGGCATTCCACGGGCATGAATGTGGCGGCCTGATGATAGGTTTCAAGGCGGCCCTTTACGCCATGCAGCTTCTGGAACTTGACTGCAGCGAAGACGGCATCATATCAGAAGATGAGGAAGTAGTCTGCATATCGGAAAACGACGCCTGCGGAGTTGACGCGGTGCAGGTGCTGCTCCAGTGTACGGCGGGAAAAGGCAATCTTCTCTTCAGGATAAGAGGCAAGATGGCCTTCAACTTCTATAACCGGAAGACGGGTAAATCGGTAAGGCTGATACTGAGAGAGCCGGAAAACACCGACGACCGTAAAGAAAGGATAAGCAGGCTTTTTTCCATGAAGGATAAAGATCCTGCCGACTGCTTCGACGTGACAGAGGTGCATTTTGAAGTGCCTGAGCCGGCAAGGAAATTCCGCTCTGTAAGATGCAGCCGGTGCGGGGAACTTACGGCAGATCACCTTATAAGGCTCCAGGGGGATGAGAAACTCTGCCTGGACTGCTTTACTGAATACCGCCGGTTTGAATGAAGCGGATATGAAAAACTTTTGTCGTGAATCACGACAGAAAAAAAGCAAAAAAGTCTGAAAGCTCTGGAATCATCAGTATTCCGGAGCTTTTTTGCGCGTACGTCCGCCCGTTGACAAAACCCGGGAAACAGATATAATCAGGATACTTACAATAAATGGAAAAACTGCATAATTATTACATCAGGGGAGGAGGCAGTAAATGTATCTTGGTAAAGGAAAACGTGTGAGGATGATAGTTGTGATGCTGATAGTATTCGCTGCTGTAGTGATCGGGGTGCTTGTAATACAAGACGGCAGCGTCGCGGCAGCGGAACTTGCGGCGGGGAAAAGCGGCACGGCTTACAATTACAACATAGGAAAGGGATCGGACGGGAAGTACTACGTATATAAACCGGGGACAGTCAGGTTCGCGGCCAACGATATCAGATCAGGCGGCAGGGTCTATACAGGTTACTGCGTGAATTTTTACGATGAGACCTGGTTCGGATGGCCCTATGAAGCGAAAAAGAAGAGCGCCTCTGCCAAACTTTCGTCAAATGGGAGAAAGTGGCTGCCCTATGTTCTGATCTACGGATATCAGAAGGGCAAGGCTTCTCCGGTCAAGGGGACAAATTCCAACGACTACAGAGCGGCGACGGAAGTGATGGTGTGGGATTTCAATGAAGGCTGGAGGACTTCCGCCACAGGGAAACTGAAAAGCGACAGGGCGTATAAATCTATCAAGGGAAGACCTGCGGCAAAGATATACAAGGATATGCTGAAGTCCATAGACAGTCATATCAGCGGGCCTTCTTTCGCGAAAAGCAAAAAGAAGGACGCTCCTGTCTACGGGATGACGTACAGTTATTCAACCGGCAGGTACAGCGTGGATCTTCAGGATAAGCGCAAAGCCAATCATTTCAAAGCCGCCGCAAAAGACGGCCTGACAATAAGACGGAGCGGGTACAAGTACGCTGTATCGGTGAAGAAGGCAGGTACGTATACGGTCAGATGGGTAAATGATATAAAGACAGGGACAAAGCAGCCCCTTCTCATCTGGCAGTCCAAAAGTTCCGTCTCCGCAAGGCAGGGGGTAGCCACGGGAGCAACGGACGACACGGCTTTCTATACGAAGTTCAGAACTGTAAAGAACGGAAAACTGAAGCTGATCAAAAAATCGGAGAACGGAACGGTCAAAGGATTCCGCATAAAGGTGCAGGCGGCATCCGGAAATAACAACGGATACAATAAGACATTCACTACAGACAGCGATGGTGTGGTAACCGCGAACATCGCTCCGGGAAAGTACAAGGTCACCGAGACTCTTACCGCCGCCCAGAGATCCGCAGGCTGGAAGATACAGGGAAAGAATCCTCAGACTGTCACCGTAAAAGAGGGGAAAACCGCTTCAGTTACCTTTAGGAACTTTAAAAAGCCACAGGAGCAGAAGAGCGGGGCAAAGATAGTAAAGACGACCAATAATGATATCGGGGATCTGTCAGGCTTCAGGTTCAGAGTGTACGGGAATAACGGCAGCAGGCAGCTGACTGCGGAACAGGCAGGCATAAAGTCGGGAGCGAGTGCAGCTTCCGGCGGGGAAGTAACAGTCGACCGGAAAGATCTGGATGAGCTGAACAAAGCGGCGGCGGAAGGAAAGACAGGAGACATGATCCTCAACATGACCTGTGAGCAGCCCGCAGATGAGCAGTCCGGACCGGACGCAGATGAGAACGGTCCGGAGGGAGATGATGAACAGCCTGCCGTATCAAAGAGACAGATAACCTGTCATCTGAAGAAGGCGGGCGAACAGGAACGCACATATGAGCCCGACACGGAAGAAGGGATCACTGCGTCCGATTTCGATCACGCAGGCTCGGCGATAATAACGGACGAGGTTTTTGAAACGGACAAAGAAGGACTGATAGCAGAAGACCTTGATACGGGAACTTATGAAGTCACTGAGGTCATGACCGGCGACCAGGCAAGAAGATACAGGGAGCCTGCGAAGGAAGTCTTTACACTGACTTCAAAGGAGCCGGTTGCGGAAATCAGGATGGAGAACATTGAAAAGAAAATAGACCTGACGATCGTAAAAACATCAGATGACGATAATATCGAAGGCGTTCCGTTCACTCTCGCGGGAAAGACCGCCTGGGGCGAGGAAATAGAGCCTGTGGAGCTTGTGACCGATGAAAAGGGTGAAGCATTCTACGAAGGCCTTCCTGCCGGTGAATACACGGTCACAGAGACGGCAGACGAAGAGACGTATCTGCCTGTGGAGCCGCAGACTTTTACGGCGGACGAAGATGACGTTGTGCTTGCCTTCCATAACAGTATAGACAGCAGGGTAGAAGTCAGCAAAGAGAGCGCAACTACGGGAAAAGAACTGCCGGGGGCGTCCATGACGGTCAGGGACGCGGAGACAGGTGAGACGGTAGAAGAGTGGACCAGCAGCGATAAACCGTATATACTTGAAGATCTGGAGTACGGGCATAAATACATTCTCCATGAGGATCTGGCGCCCATAGGCTATACCACCGCCTCCGACATAGAATTCACTGCAGGATATGATGAGAAGGTGACCATGATCGATGAAGTAACCAGGACCACTTTCGTCAAAAAGGATGCGGATACCGGTGAAATGCTCGCGGGCGCGGTGATCCATGTCATCGATCCGAAAACAAAAAAGACGGTAAAGAAGTTCACCACTGAAAAGAAACAGGGCAGCGTCATAGAGATGCTGGAAGAAGGGAAGAAATACACGGCCCGTGAAGTAGAAGCCCCCGAAGGATATGAACTTGCCGGCGATGTGGAATTTACAGCAGGGAAAGACACTGAAGTGATAATGAAGGACACAAAAAAGAAGCCTGTTATAAGCGTTCCTGCCACAGGGGACAGCAGCGGGAAGTTGATCGGCGCGCTTGTTCTGATAATGATAATATGCGTATCGGGATTTTATGCACTTTACAGGGGAAGTGTGCGGAAAAATCCTTGACACGGTGCGGCTCAAATGGTAACATATTCTCTGCGGCAGTAAGGACAAACACTGCCCATGTGGCGGTGTAGCTTAGTTGGCTAGAGCGTCCGGTTCATACCCGGAAGGTCGGTGGTTCGACTCCACTCGCCGCTACCAT
>JAUMVF010000089.1 GCA_030530305.1 Bacillota bacterium | reverse complement strand
ACTGATTCTGCCTTTGTCCAGCTGCTTCTGGAAATACTTTTCCATCTTTGCCTTAGCTTTTTCTTCTGAAGCGTCGGATCTTACCCATACAGTTGTGTCATATCCGCTCTGTGCGAATACCTGGATTATTCCTCCGCCCATCTGGCCAGCGCCGATTACTCCGCATTTTTTGATTTCCATTGTTTTGTTCCTTTCTTTAGATACTTAAAGTCAGTCGAATTATTCAACTTCGATCCAGCATGCATCACCCTGAGCCATACCGGAGCAGATAGCGCAAACGCCGCTCTTCTTTCCGCGTCTCTTGAGCTCATAGATCATTGTCATGAGGATACGAGCACCGGAAGCACCAATTGGGTGACCAACTGCTACTGCACTTCCGTTAACGTTAACTTTTTCATCCATCTCTTCATAAGTCATTCCGAGAATACCTATGCAGGATACGAGAGGAACTGCTGCGAATGCTTCGTTGATCTCGATCAGATCGAATGCTTTCTGATCTCCCAGGTTATTGTCGTCGATGACTTTCTGGATAGCAAGACCAGGAACTGTAGCGATGTATTTAGCATCGCGGGCAACCTGTGCAAAGCCTTTGATTGTAGCAAGAACTTCGCATCCGAGTTCCTGAGCCTTTTCTCTTGTCATGATAACAACTGCTGATGCTCCGTCGTTTGTTCCCGGTGCGTTACCAGCTGTTACTGTGTTCTCTGGGTCGAAGATCGGTGGCAGAGCCTGAAGTCCTTCCATTGTTGTCTCTGGACGAGGAGCCTCATCCTTATCAACGATAGTAACTTTGCCCTTCTTACCTTTAACTTCTACAGGGAATCTCTCTTCGTCGAATACGCCCTTCTCTTCTCCGGCTTTCCAGTTCATCTGTGAACGATAAGCCCATTTGTCCTGCATCTCACGTGAAATGTTGTATTCCTTAGCAACTCCGCCGCCGTGTACAGCCATGTGTACGTCATACTGTGGGCACCAGAGTCCGTCCTTAACCATACCGTCGATCATCTTGGTGTCAAACATTCTCTGACCCCATCTCATGTTCGGTGCATAGTAAGGAGCGTTGGACATACTTTCCATACCACCTGCTACGATAACATCGGCATCTCCTGCTTTGATGATCTGAGCGCCGAGTGTTACTGCTTTCAGTGCGCTTCCGCAAACCTTGTTGATTGTGAGACATGGTTTCTCAATTGGAATGCCGCCCTTGAGGGATGCCTGACGGGCAGGAACCTGTCCGTTGTTAGCTGGGAGTACCATTCCGTAGATCATTTCGTCTACATCTTCGCCTGTGATCTTTGCACGGCTCAGAGCTTCCTTAATAGCAAGTCCGCCCAGATCTGTAGCTGAAAATGACTTGAGTCCGCCGCCGTATTTACCAAACGGTGTACGTGCTGCACTTACGATTACAACTTCTCTCATGTTTTGCCTCCTTTTAGGTAATAAAATAAGGTACTGCAATTGTTTATAACTTTTTAATATTTTGAACTTTGCAAATATACCTCTAACTTTGACATATTTTTAACATAACATTTTGTGTACTACATTTCAACCTATTTTGTTAAAAATGTATCATTATTGCACACGCTATTTCGGGATTTTTTACAAAGCCAAAATTCTTCACTATAAAGATAGCATAAAAACCGCTGTTTTCGCAACAGTTTTTAACGCAATAAAGTCCTTGTATACAATATATATTTTTAGTAAGTTTCCTTGATAGTTCCTGCTCTGTAGGCGTCTATGAGAGCCTTAAGTTCTTCCACCTGCTGCTCAAGTTCTCTGCCCTGATCTGTATCCCTGATAAGCATTCTTCTATCCAAAGTGTAAACACTTGTAAGTTTAGGTGTGTGGAACACCTGTGTGCCGTCTTCCTTGAGCGGTTCGTAAGGTTTGTGTTCAGCAAGAGACATGAAACGTGAATTGAAAATAAACGTGTATCCTGCTATTCCGGTCTGCTTCTGATATGCCTTGGAGATACCGCCGTCAATTACGTACAGGAGCCCGTCTCCTTTTACAGGACTCTCCCCGTCTTTGATCTTTACAGGCACATGGCCGTTCAGGATCTTGGAACTCTTCTTGTCCAGGCCGAATTCCTTCAGGATCATTTCGCATGTTGATCTTTCTTTTATCCATTTATAGTATGGAACAGTGTGTTCCTTGTGCGTCTTCTTGTCTGCAATGAAACATCTTTCGAAAGTCGTCATCTGGTCTTTTCCGAAAAGCGGTGAATCCTTTCCGAGCCACAGGTACCACATGATATCCCCGGCTCGCCCTATTCTTTCCGGATCTTCTTCCATGAAGTATGCCTTACGGACCTGTTCGTCGAGAAAGTCCATGTAATCCTTCCCCTTCTTTGTGACACCATCAAGGGTGCAATCTTTAAACTGTCCATCTTCGGTCATCGGAATGCAGCCATGGAAAAGCAGGTTTCCGTTAATGCATTTATACAAAGCACCATGATCAAACATATATCTGATATGCTTTT
The DNA here is from genome assembly GCA_030530305.1 of Bacillota bacterium. Lineage (GTDB taxonomy): Bacteria > Bacillota > Clostridia > Peptostreptococcales > Anaerovoracaceae > RGIG7111. The sequence goes on along the minus strand of JAUMVF010000089.1, from coordinate 4,077 downwards.
GAAGTTTCTCGCTTTTTACAAACGAAGCCTCCAGTCTGTTAAGAAGATCTTCCTCATCTTCTGTCAGTTTGTACGGATCGTCCGGATCCACAGTCGGGAAATTTTTGTCCCGCAGTTCATAAACCTCCCCGTTGATCTCCATAGTGCCCTTTTCGTAATCGACTTTTTCGAGTGAAAGTCTGTTTTCAAGATGGTATTCAGGATGATCCTTTATACGCTGCCCTTCTACCTTGAACTGGCAGATAGCTATCGCCTTATGCATCTTGGCCGCGAGATTCTCATCTACAGGGTCGTATTTATTCTCATCAAGAATATGAGGCTTGAAGAATTCACACGGATCATCGCCGTAAACTCTCGATGCGAAAATCGAAAGCGGTCTGAGGTTGATGCCGTATCCGATCTCAAGCATGTCGAAATTATTGTAGCTAATGTTCATCCTGAGAACGTTGGTGATACACGCCCAGTTTCCTGTGGCGGCTCCCATCCATACGATATCGTGATTACCCCACTGGAAATCAACATCGTGATAGTTAATAAGAAAATCCATAATGGAATCAGGGTGCGGCCCTCTGTCGAATACATCGCCTATAATGTGAAGCTGGTCACAGGCAAGGCTGCTGGTAACTTCAGCAAGTTCAATGATATATTCTTCAGCCACTCCGCATTCCACGATGGATCTTATAATAGCGGTGTAGTATGCTGCTTTGTTGGCTTCGTCGTCTGCGTGAAGAAGCTCATCTATGCTGTAGGCAAAGTTTACTGGAAGTCTGCCTCTTACGCGGGAACGCGTATATTTATCGGAAACAGATTTGCAGATCTGGATCATCTGATAGATCATTTTTCTGCACCATTTGCCAAAATCCTTTTCTGTTTTCTTTTTACGTTTGATTTCAGCCTCTGCGTTGTAAATGAGCGAAGCAAGGTCATCTCTCTCCTGGGTAGTAAGGTCCGGCCCGAATATCTCGTCGATTTTTGATCTTATAACACCGGAAGCGCTTCTTATCATATGAATGAACGCTTCGTGCTCGCCGTGGAGGTCGCTGAGGAAGTACTCAGTGCCTTTTGGAAGCGCCAGAATAGCGTTAAGGTTAGTTATCTCTGCGCTGGCAGCTCTGATGTTGGGATAATCCTGCGATAAAATTTCGAGTAATCTCTTGTTTTCCATTTCTACCTCCACTGTTCTCCTGATGTTATTTCTTCATGCGGTCGACTTTTTCTTTAAGCTGTTCCAGGTCGTAAGGCGTTTCCTGATAAACATAATAGTTGAGCCAGTTACTGAAAAGAAGTGATGTATGTCCCCTCCATCTGTACAGGATCTCCTTCTTTGGATCGTCATCCCTGAAATAATTTTCCGGAACGTTGATGTGAAGACCTGCTCTTATATCGCGGAAGTATTCGTTAGCCAGAGTTTCTTTATCATATTCCTGATGTCCAGTAACAAATATCTGTCTTCCGTTTTCGGTGGAAATGATATGCGGCCCCGCCTTGAACGATTCTACGATTATGCGCAGCTCCGGATGTTTGAGTATATCTTCTTTGCGTATTTCTGTATGTCTTGAATGGGGAGCATAAAAAATCTCATCGAATCCTCTGACAAGAGGGTTATGCTTCCTGACGACTCTCTGCTCAAAAACACCGAACATTTTTTCTTTCAGATCATATTTGGGAATGCCGTAGTGATAATAAAGGGCGGCCTGTGCTCCCCAGCAGATATGCATTGTGCTGTATACCTGATGAAGTGAGAAGTCAAACAGTTCGCACAGCTCATCCCAGTAATCAACATCTTCAAAAGGCATCTGCTCCACCGGTGCTCCCGTTATGATCATCCCGTCATATTTGAATCCTTTGATTTCTTCAAGTGTTTTATAAAATGAATCCATGTGATCCTGTGAAACATTTGCAGGCTCGTGCGAATCCATTTTAACAAGGGTCAGTTCCACCTGAAGCGGAGAGTTGGCAAGAACTCTTGCAAGCTGTGTTTCCGTGGCTATCTTCGTAGGCATCAGATTGACTATAACTATCTTTAGCGGTCTGATGTCCTGTGTTGCTGCCCGGCCGTGTGTCATTGTGAATATGTTTTCCCGCTGCAGTGTTTCAGCTGCCGGGAGTTCGTCCGGAATTATAAGCGGCATTTACTCTTCTCCTGTTACTTTATTTTATCCTGTTTTTCCTCTACGGACTTCAGGTAACGTTCACGTCCTATTTTATAAAGGTCATTGCCCTGCGAATCTATCACTACCGTGACAGGCAGTTCTTTGACCGTCAGTTTGCGTACGGCCTCGGCGCCAAGGTCTTCAAAGGCAATGATCTCTGAATCAATAACGCATTTAGCTATCAATGCTCCGACTCCGCCGATGGCTGCGAAATATACTGCGTTGTTTCTTACCACAGCGTCCCATACGGCAGGGCTCCTCTCTCCTTTTCCAATCATAGCTGCCTGACCCATATCCAGAAGCGTGGGAGCATAAGCGTCCATCCTGTAGCTGGTAGTGGGTCCTGCGGATCCGATAGGCATGCCAGGTTTTGCCGGGGTAGGCCCTACGTAATAAATGATAGAATCTTCTATCTTGAAAGGAAGATCCTCACCCTTCTCAATCATATCGACGATGCGCGCGTGAGCAGCGTCTCTGGCAGTATAGATAGTACCGGTTATTAGTACTGAATCACCGGCGCGCAGATCCTTTAATTTATCTTTTGTAAATGGAAACAAAAGCGTCTTTTCCATATAGTTTCCTTCCTGTATCGCTGATTTGTTCAGCTGTTTATAATATACGCTCTCCGTGTCTTGAAACATGACAGTTGATATTTACCGCCACCGGAAGACCTGCTATGTGAGTCGGCGCTGTCTTTATCCTGACTGCAAGAGCGGTCGTTCCTCCTCCAAGACCCTGCGGCCCTATGCCAAGAGCGTTTATCATGTCTAAAAGTTCATTCTCAAGATCTCTGTAATAGGGATCTGAAGACGGTTTATCAATTGGTTCAAGCAGGGCTTCCTTCGCAAGAAGAGCGACTTTGTCAAAAGTTCCTCCGATACCTACTCCGACAACTATCGGCGGGCACGGGTTAGCTCCTGCGTCTGCGCATGCGTTTACAACGAATTCCTTTACACCTTCCGCACCGGCTGACGGAGGAAGCATAGCGATCCTGCTCATGTTTTCTGAGCCGAAGCCTTTAGGCGCGAAGACTATGCGCACTTTGTCACCTTCGACCAGCTTGAATGTGATACTGGCGGGAGTATTATCCCCTGTATTTTCTCTTCTGAGCGGATCCTTCACAACGGACTTTCTGAGGTAACCTTCTTCATATCCCTGTCTGACGCCTTCGTTTATGGCATCTTCAAGAGAGCCTCCTGTAAAATGAACATCCTGCCCTATCTCAAGAAAAACACACGCCATGCCAGTGTCCTGACAAAGCGGCATTTTATTTTCTTCAGCTATAAGGATGTTCTCATGTATCTTCCCGAGGATGTTTTTAGCCACCGGGAACGGTTCGGATTTTTCAGCCTCAAAAATTCGGTCCCTTACGTCTGCAGTAAGACTGCAGTTGGTCTCGATCGCCATCTCTTTTATCGCTTTTGTGATTTTCTTTACACTCAGCTGTCTCATGATCACCTATTTATCTTCTTCCCGGGTTATACGGGCTCCGATACCTTCAAATTTTTCTATAAGTTTCTCGTATCCCCTGTCGATATGGAATATCTCAGCGACTTCTGTTTTTCCGCTGGCAACGAGTCCGGCGAGTATAACAGCAGCTCCGGCTCTCAGGTCGGTAGCGATCACCTTGGCGCCTCTGAGTTTTTTCCCTCCGGGTATATACGCTCTGTGGCCTTCGACCTTTATGCCGGCGCCCATGCGGTTGAATTCCTTAACGTGCATATATCTGTTCTCAAATACTGTTTCCTGAACTACGCTGGGTCCTCTGGCTACAGTGAGAAGAGCCATGAACGGCGACTGCATGTCTGTGGGGAATCCGGGATACGGAAGGGTCTTAATATCTGTGGAGATAAGAGGATTGATATCACCTCTTACACGCAGTCCTTCGTCTGTAGGTTCGACTACTGCGCCGCATTCCCGTAAT
>JAUMVF010000088.1 GCA_030530305.1 Bacillota bacterium | reverse complement strand
CCCCGAAGTATCTTCAGGTACTTTGCCAAGATATTTGGTTATTCCTCTTTCATTCAGAAGAGCTGCCGTTTTTTCGTCCAGTTCTTCTTCCTTCTTGGAATCCTGGGCCGAAACGACCGCTCCCGCGTCGCAGAGGGCTCTGCAGGCTGCTATGCCCGATCTGCCCATGCCGACTACGAGTACTTTTTTGTCTTTCATATCGATGTTTCTTCCAGCCATTTAAGACCACCTTTTCTTTTGATCAAACAGTTCAGTGAACTATGATGAAGCCGATCACAGCAAAGATCACGGCTGCCATCCAGAACATGAACACTACGCTTTTTTCTTTCATACCGCTCAGTTCAAAGTGATGATGGAGCGGTGACATTTTGAAAACTCTCTTTCCTGTCAGTTTGAAGGACGCCACCTGTATGCATACAGACAGCACTTCCGCGACATATACGAACCCCACAATAGGAAGCAGGAGTTCCATTTTCATGATTATGGCGGCGATGGTTATTCCTCCGCCAAGGGCAAGGGATCCTGTGTCTCCCATGAATATCTTCGCCGGGTTCTTGTTGAAAACCAGGAATCCCAGGCATGCTCCCAGTATTGAAGCCGAAAATATCTCTGCCGGTGTCGACAGTATTTTCATTGCCGTGATTGCGAAGAACAGAGCCGAAGCCGCTGTAACTCCCGACGCCAGCCCGTCAAGACCGTCTGTCAGATTGACCGCGTTGACCATGGCGAGCACTGTGAAAATGATGAACGGTATGTACCAGCCGCCGAAATCAACGTATATATTCACAAACGGTATAAATACCTCTGTGCCGTAAAGCGGCGAATTGGCGAGAAACACAGCCAGCGCCACTGCGATCAGCGCCTGGAGCCCGAACTTCTGATAAGCCCTCAGGCCAAGATTATTCTTTTTTATCACCTTCAGATAATCATCCAGAAAGCCCACCAGTCCGAATAGCAGGAATACCGCCAGAAGGATCAGTGTGTCGATGGAATAATGCAGGCCTGCAACAGTTGAAACTGCCACCGCCAGTATTATAGCGACTCCGCCCATGCTTGGCGTTCCGGCTTTTGAAAGATGGGACTGGGGCCCGTCTTCCCTTATGTTCTGCCCGGCCTGTTTCTTCTTCAGGATAGGTATCTCTACCATCGTGAACAGGACAGCCGCGGCAAACGCGACGATTATCGATATTACTATTGTGAAGTATCCCATATTACTGCTCCTGTCTCTCCATTATCAGATCGACGATGTCGAACATTCCCATTCCGTTGGATCCCTTCACCAGGATCACATCACCTCTGTCTATGATGTTGTTCATTTCCTTCATAAAATCTTCTTTTTTCTCAAAATGCATGACCTTGTTTTCATCCATCGTCTCGAGGGCTCCCTCCCTTATATTGGCAGAAAGCTCACCTACTGTGATGAGAAGGTCCAGACCGCATCCGGCGGCGTGCTGCCCCACTTCCCTGTGGAAACGCGGTGAATCCTCACCGAGCTCGAACATATCGCCCAGTATGGCTACCCTGCGTATGCCGTTGGTGCTGGCCAGAGCGTCCAGAGCCGATTTCATGGACGAAGGACTGGCGTTGTATGTATCATCGATGACCTTTATCCCGTCGTTGGTCCTGACGGTCAGTCTCTTGTCTGTAAGTTCAAGGTTCCTGAGAGCCTGCTCCGCTTCCTTGAGGGTTATCCCTTCCAGAGAGGCTGCAGCCGCTGCAACTGCAGCGTTATAAGCGTTATGTGCTCCCGGCACCGGCAGCTCGAACATCTGCGCTTCTTCATCGTGCTCCAGCATAAACCGTATGCCGTCTATACCTCTGTCTTCAAGATGGGAAACTATGAAGTCGCATCTGCCGTTTCTGCCGGCTGTGATGAGACGGTAATTCCCATCTATGCGGTCTCTGTTGAGATACTCATCGTCCTCGTAGACTACCAGGGTGTTTTTCTCATCGAAATAGTCCGTGATCTCCATTTTCGCTTTGAAGATCCCATCACGGCTTCCGAGATTCTCGATGTGCGAAACCCCTATATTGGTTATAACGCCTGTATCCGGCCGCACGATATCGACCAGAGCGTGTATTTCCCCGAACTTGTCCATGCCCATTTCGAACACGCCCATCTCAGCGTCCTCGTCGATGGAAAGTATGGTAAGAGGCACTCCTATATGGTTGTTGAAGTTCCCCTCGTTGCTGTACGTCTTATATTTCGTGCCCAGGATGCACTTTATCATGTCCCGGGTAGTGGTCTTTCCCGTGCTCCCGGTTACGGCTATCTTTCTTATCCCAAGCATATCCAGATAGTATGAGGAAAGATCCTGCAAAGCTTTTGTCGTGTCCGCCGTTTCGATGACATTCACACCTTCCGCCTTTTTAAGCATATCCAGAGAGTCTTTTCTGGATACGACAAAAGACCTGCATCCCTGCTTGAGCGCCTGGGGGATGAAGTCGTGAGCATCGAACCGTTCCCCTTTGAGCGGGAAAAACAGGTCCCCTTCCCCTGCGGTGCGCGAATCTGTGGAAATGCCCGTCACGAGTCCGTCCGAGCTTCCTGCCCTGACTTGTCCTTTCACGCCTTCCGCTATCTGTCTGATATACATTTTTTTCATATGATCACCGCCTGCCCGTACTCCAAGTATGCATCATCCTGTCAGTCTGACGATTTCGGCTGAATATTCATATATCTTAGTATATTCGTCATTGTTTCCTGTACCGCCGGCGCTGCCGTAGCGCTACCGAACTGCACTCCGCGCGGGTTGTCCACTACGATCAGTATCGTGAACTTCGGATCGTCCACGGGACCTATACATATACACGACGAATATGTCTGTTTACTTATCTTTCCGTTTATTGTCTTCTGGGCCGTACCTGTTTTGCCGCCTATGGCGTATCCTTCAACCTTGGCCGGTTTGGCGCCCAGATTATCCACATTGTATCTCATGATATCGAGGACTTCTTCAGCTGTATCCTCCGATACCACCTGTCTGACTACCTTCGGCTTTACTTTCTCCACCACGTCACCGCTGTCATCCAGGAAAGCCTTGACGATATGCGGTCTCATGAGTTTTCCCTTATTGCCGTAAGCGGATACTGCCGTCACAAGCTGTATCGGTGTGATATTGATACTCTGTCCGAATCCCATTCTGGCCAGGTCGGAATTCAGAAGCCCGTCCTGCGGAAGCATGATCGAACTGGTCTCGCCCGGGAAATCCACTCCTGTCGGATCGGTGATCCCGAAGTTCTTCAGATATGTATAAAACTTTGATTTACCCAGTTTGAGCGCAAGCTGCACGAATACCGGGTTGCAGGAATTACCCGTGGCTTCCTTGAGAGTCTGTCTGCCGTGGGAATCAGGATAGTACCAGCACTTTATCCGGCTGCCCTCAACGTTTATGGTACCGCCGCATGTGTAGTGGGAATGTGGAGTCGCTATTCCTTCCTCAAGAACGGCCCCCAGAGTCATAAGCTTGAAAGTCGAGCCCGGCTCATAGGTGTCGCTGATGAGATTGTTTCTCCACATCTCGTTCCAGAAGTCGGTCTTTTTCTTTTCAGACATCTTTTCAAGTTTCTTCCGGTCTTTCTTCTTCAGCGGTTCTTTGGCGTTGTTCGGGTCAAAATCCGGATAGGAACCCATGGCAAGGATCTCGCCTGTCTTCGGGTCCATGATAATTCCCATAACGTTGTCTGCGGAATTCTTCTTGTACGCCTTCTTGATACTCTTCTCCAGGTAATGCTGCATGACCTCGTCGATGGTCAGCTGCAGACCTGTGCCGTTTTCGGGAGCATAGTAATGCTCCGAGCCGTATGTCAGCGTACGCCCGTCAGCGGCGGTGTCCTTGATGGATCTTCCCGCTGTTCCGCTCAGATAGTTGTTGTATTCCATTTCGATACCGGAAAGGCCGGTATTGTTGTCCGTAACGCTGCCCAGCACGTGGGCGCAGAACTCTTTGAGAGGATAATGGCGCTTCACGTCTTCCGCCACTTCAATACCGTCAAGCCCCGCTTCGCGGACCTTATCGGCAGTCTCCCTGTCTCTGTATTTCGTTATTTTAATCAGCGTTTTGTCAGCTGTAAGGAATTCTTTGACCTCATCCTTATCCATTTCCAGGATGTCTGCAAGAGCAGAAGCGGTTTCCTCTATTTTCACATCCTTTTCGGTCCCTTTAAGACCCAGGGCTACTTCAGCCGGTCTTGCCCAGATCGAATAACATGGCGCGCTGACTGCCAGCTTAGTCATGTTCCTGTCATAGATAGTTCCGCGTTTTGCCGCTACGGGAGTGTCTTTAGTCTGCTGCTCGATCGCCTTCTTGGAGTATTCTTCCCCTTTTACGATCTGCACCCAGCCTACCCTTATGCACATTACGGCAATCAGAAAAAATATAATAGAAAAAACTACAAGAATTCTTTTTTTACTCTTGACGAGAGGCTTTGTCATGCTGTATATCCTTTGCTACCCTGTGCATAAAATAAAAGAGGCCAGACAACTCAAATAAAACACTAAGTTATCTGGTCCTTTTACATTATGCAATAATTTGGTAATGAAAATTTTGTCAAATTACTGTTGCGAAGAAGACGCATCAGTTGTATGCGTTCTTCTTCAGCGCTTTTGCCAGATTCTTGGTTGGCACATCTTTGTCTTCCAGGTAAACCGACTTCTCGGCGCTTGGAGCTACCATTCCCAGTTCACCCGTTGCCTTATCCTCAATAGCCTCGATGTTTTTCGCGCTGTTGATCTCGACCGACAGTGTTTCGATCTCACCCTGCAGAGCTGCGTTCTGCTTCTGGATGTCATTGATGTTGTAGTTCACAGTCGCCGAAAAGGCATTGACTATGATCACTCCGATGAACACCATCCCAACGAGGAAAATGACCGTCATGAGCCGCATCCTGTCTTTCGCAGTTACCTTCTGCTTTTTCTTTTTGACGGACTTTGCCGGTCTTGGCCTTTCAGGAGCCATGTCCAGTCCGTATTTTTGATAGTTGGTCTGCTGCTGATACCATTCCTCGGCTGCGATCAATCTGTTCACCCCACCATCAGTCTTACTGCAATGCTGTCTATTTAAATCCCAAATAACTTACACTTTTAATCTTTTCAGCGACTCTGAGTTTTGCGCTTCTTGCCCTCGGATTCTGTTCCGTTTCCTCCTCTGCCGGAATGACCGGCTTGGATGTGATCTTCAGTATGTCCGGTTTCTTCCCGCAGACACATACCGGAAGATCCTTCGGGCATGTGCACGGATCCGCGTGCTTTGCAAACGCTTCTTTGACGATCCTGTCCTCCAGTGAATGGAAGGTTATGGTACAGAGCCTTCCGCCCGGATTAAGCGCCTTGATGAACTCTTCTACTGCCCGTCTAAGCTGGCCAAGTTCGTCATTGACCTCTATCCTTATGGCCTGGAATGTCCTTTTAGCGGGATGAGGACCGTCTCTCCTCGCTGAAGCAGGGATAGCAGCTTTTATGATCTCCACGAGCTGTCCCGTGGTGGTTATGGGCTGCTTTTTTCTTTCGGTTTCTATGAAACCCGCTATACGGGAAGCCCATTTCTCTTCCCCGTAGCTTTTGATGATCTCTGTCAGCTCCCTGCGGCTGTACTGGTTGACCACCGTCTCTGCAGTTAATTCGCAGCCTCTGTCCATCCTCATGTCCAGAGGCGCGTCCTGCATATATGAAAAACCCCTGTTTTTATTGTCGAGCTGAAAAGACGAAACCCCTAAATCTAAAATCGCCCCGTCGAGCCCGGCAATTCCCAAACTCTCTAACACGCCTTTTATGTCGGCGTAATTGCTCTGAACGAAGTGCTTTTCGCAGCTGTACTCCTGAAGCCTTCCCCTGGCGGCTTCTATGGCATCTTCATCTCTGTCGATACCTATCAGGCAGCCTGCCTCATCCAATCTTTCGCATATGCCTTTGGAATGTCCTCCGCCCCCTAAAGTCCCGTCCGCGTACGTGCCGTCGGGCCTTATACGAAGGTATTCCATACACTCTTCAAATAGAACCGGTGTGTGTTTAAATTCCATATGCTTCCATGTTCCTTGCTACTTCAGCAGGATCCATTTCTGTTTCATTGGATTCTTCGTTCCACTCAGACTTGCTCCAGATCTCGATCTTGTTCATGATTCCGATGGTGACCAGCTCTTTTTCGATGCCTGCGTACTTGCGCAGCATCTGAGGTATGGTCATCCTCCCCTGTTTATCGATCTCACATCTCACCGCGCTGGCGTTGAAATGTCTCACGAATTTACGGGCGTTCTCGTTAGATACCGGCAATGCTTTGAGCTTTTCGGCAAAAGTCTCCCACTCACTCATGGTGTAGATGTAGAGGCATTTGTCGATCCCCTTAGTAAGAACACACTGGAAACCCAGCTCCTCCCTGAACTTGGAAGGAACGATCATTCTGTTCTTGGCGTCTATTGAGTTTTCATACTGTCCCATGAACATTTCCGATCTCCCTGCGGATCTTCCGCTGTCAAATCTTCCGCTTGATGCCGGAATCATTTCCGGTTCTCCAATGCGTTGCAATTACTTGCTTCAAAGCGTTTCCCCTAATGCCGGATCCTGCCCGTTTTCTGCATCTGGAGGCACTTGTCCTATACTATTTTGGTGAAACCATTTTACACCACTTTCCACCACTTTACAACCACCGTGCATAAAAAAATGGGCCTCCATCTCCATTTTCCAACCATTTTCAGGATCAGAAAATCTCTCCGAGGTCCATTTTCCCCAATATATTGTGC
>JAUMVF010000006.1 GCA_030530305.1 Bacillota bacterium | reverse complement strand
ATCGACCTTTGTATGGTTAGCTCATTTCTGACCTTCTGTAATGTTGAGTTTTTGTCACTAATTTCTTATTTGAGCAAAAAGTGACAAATTTGCAACGATTGTTTGCCCTTAAAAAGCCATTTGCGGCAGTTTTTGTCTGGCATTTTGAAAAACACATGCCACGAACAGGCATTTTTTGTCACAAATATCTTTATATGAGAATTAGTGACAAAACTTATGGCTTTAAACGTTCGATCAGCGTTTATGGCTCGTTATGTTCAATAGGCACCTGTAGCTCTATACGTCCGGTCAGCGCTATGGCTTTATACTTTCGACCGGTCACAGCAGTCACAACGTATCAGCCTTTCCCGTTCCAGCAGTATGTGCAGAGCTTGCATGGGTCTACGTCCACGGCTTTCATCAGGTCGTCCAGCTCCTGGAAACGCAGACTGTCAAATTTCAGCTTCTGCCTGATGGCTTCGACCATCTTCGCGTGCTTTTCAGTGGAGGCGTCAACGTACTCGGCGATGATATCTTCCGGAATCTCCGCTGCGCTGACTGCTTGGTCGCTGCCGTCCGGGTTGGCGGAAGCATTGCCTTCGCCGGCGTCCAGACCTTCAAGTTCGCGGATCACGCGGCGCGTGATGAGTTCCATGTCGGTGACGCTCCTGGAGAAATTCAGGTATTTGCAGCCGTACATGATCGGCGGGCATGCGGACCTTACGTGGATCTCTTCAGCTCCGTTGTCCAGCAGATACGCTACTGTCTCCGAAAGCTGTGTGCCGCGGACGATGGAGTCGTCCACCAGTACGAATTTTTTCTTGTTGATGATCTGGAAAACAGGCACCAGTTTCATCTTGGCGATCAGGTTCCGCGCCTTCTGGTTCTGAGGCATGAAACTCCTCGGCCATGTCGGTGTGTATTTTATCAGCGGGCGCGAATAATGTATCCCGGACTGGTTGGCATAGCCCAGCGCATGGGCGACACCGCTGTCAGGAACGCCTGCTACGTAGTCAACGTCCATAGGGCCGTCCCTGTCGGCGAGGATGGCACCGTTTCTGTTCCTCATGAGTTCTACATTCCGGCCTTCATATATGGAAGTTGTGTAGCCGAAATACGACCAGAGGAAAGTGCATATGTGCATCTCATCGCCCGGAGGGGAAACGGTTTTTTCTTCTTCAGGCGTGAGCAGGGCGATCTCCGCCGGTCCCAGCTCGCGCTCAAAAGTATATCCGATATTTATGAATGCAAAAGATTCGGATGCCGCGCAGTATCCGTCTTTGTTTTTTCCGATTATGAGGGGTGTGCGGCCGACTTTGTCTCTGGCCGCGTATAAGCCGTCCGGAGTCAGGACCAGCATGGTCATGGAGCCGTCGATTTTTTCCTGAGCGGTCCGGATGCCGTCCACCACGTCTTTCCCTGTGGAAACAAGAGCCGCTACAAGTTCAGTGTTGTTCAGCTGGCCCCCGTTCATTGACATGAACTGGCCGGGGAAGCGTGAAAGAAGTTCCTTTGCGATTTCTTCTTTGTTGTTGATACGTCCAACGGTGGTGATGGCGTATTCGCCCTGATTGCTGATGACAGTCAGCGGCTGGGGTTCGCCGTCGCTTATAGCGCCAAGGCCCCATTTGCCTTTCATACCGTTGAGCTCGTCCTCGAACTTGCTTCTGAAAGGACTGTTTTCAATGTTGTGGATGGCACGGTTGAAACCGTCTTCCTGCAGAATGCACATGCCTCCGCGTTTAGTTCCAAGGTGCGAATGATAGTCGGTGCCAAAGAAAATGTCCATGACACAATCGTGTTTTGATGTAACGCCAAATACGCCGCCCATTTGTTCCTCCTTTGGGGTTTATGTGAAAAAGTATAAAGGCGTTATTCTACGCCCAGTGTGCCGGCCGCTATCATCTGGATAACTGCCGGGAGTATTTTGTGCTCGGTCTCAAGTACGCGCTTCTGCAGCACTTCCGGTGTGTCGCCGTCCATAACAGGGACTTTCTCCTGCAGGATTATTTCCCCTGTGTCGACGCCTTCGTCCACGTAGTGCACCGTCGCGCCGGTCTCTGTGTCACCGGCCGCGAGGACCGCTTCGTGGACTTTCAGTCCGTACATTCCCTTGCCGCAGTGTTTCGGTATAAGGGAAGGGTGTATGTTGATTATCCGGCCGCTGTACTCCTGGATGACTCTTGGATCCAGGATGCTCATGTAGCCGGCAAGTACGATCAGGTCTGTTTCCGCTTCTGCCAGCGCCTTAAGGATGGCATCTGTTTTTGCGTCCATATCGGGATAGTCTTTTGCTGAGATCACGACAGTCTTAATGCCGGCGCCTTTCGCCCTCTCGATAGCAAAAGCTTTATCGTTGCTGGCGATGAGAAGTTTCACTTCTGCGTTTTCGATCTCACCTGATGCAAGGGCATCCAGTATGGCCTGGAAGTTTGTACCGCCTCCTGAGGCCATAACAGAAATATTTAACATACCTGTATTCCGTCTCCTTTCACTGCTTCGCCGATGATCCAGGCTTTTTCGCCTGCGGCTTTGATGGTTTTGACCACGTCTTCGGCGATGTCTTTGTCTACGAACATCATCATGCCTACGCCCATGTTGAAGGTGTTGAGCATGACTTCTCTGTCAAGGTTGCCGCACTTCTTGATATATGGCAAAATCGGCGGTACTTCCCATGTGCCGGTGTTTATTTTCGCGCCGATTCCTTCGGGCAGTACGCGCGGGATGTTCTCATAGAATCCGCCGCCTGTAATATGCACTGTGCCGTTGACTTTGAATTTGCTGTAAACAGCGTCGCACACGTCGGCGTATATCTTGGTAGGTCTGAGCATGGCTTCGCCTACAGTCTCGCCCAGTTCTTCGACAAAATCATCCGGCTTGTGGCCCGCGATCTCGAAGATGACTTTGCGCACGAGGGAAAAACCGTTGCTGTGAATACCGGATGAGCCGATGCCCACGATGGCGTTTCCTTCTTTGATATCAGCGCCGGTGATGATTTTTTCCTTGTCGACTATGCCGACTGAAAAACCGGCCATATCGTATTCGCCGTCAGCGTAAAAACCCGGCATCTCTGCTGTCTCGCCGCCGATGAGAGCGCTGCGGCCCTGTCTGCAGCCTTCCGCGATGCCTTTGACTATTTCAGCGATTTTTTCCGCCGTAACTTTTCCGGTGGCTATGTAGTCAAGGAAAAACAGCGGTTTCGCGCCCTGGCACAGGATATCGTTGACGCACATTGCAACGCAGTCGATGCCCACTGTGTCGTGCTTATCCATCATGAAAGCCAGTTTGAGTTTGGTACCTACTCCGTCGGTGCCGGAGATGAGGACGGGCTGTTTCATTCCCGCCACGTCCAGATTGTACATTCCGCCGAAGCTGCCGAGCCCGGTGAGCACGTTCTCGTCAAAAGTCTTTTTTACATGCTCTTTCATCAGGCTTACGGCGCGCTCGCCTTCTTTGGTGTCGACGCCGGCGTCTTTGTATGTCAGTCCTTTGTTCTCGCTCATGTTGATCTCCTGAAAATACCGCGTGATAACTGTCGCGCCGGAACCTGTCCGGCTGCCTTACACCGCGCTATTTCTTCACTCTCTCAAATACTGCCTGGTAAGTTTCTTCAACGTTGCCCAGGTCTCTTCTGAATCTGTCTTTATCCATCTTTTCGTTGGTGTGAACGTCCCACAGTCTGCAGGTGTCCGGGCTGATCTCGTCTGCCAGGATCACTTCGCCGTCGCAGAGTCCGAACTCGATCTTGAAGTCGATCAGCTTCAGGTCTCTCTCAAGGAAGAACTCCTTCAGAGTATCATTTACGATCATGGCGTATTTTCTGACTGTCTCGATTTGCTCTTTGGTGGCCAGCTTCAGCGCAAGCGCGTGGCTTTCGCACATGAGCGGGTCGCCCAAATCGTCGTTCTTATATGAAAACTCAAATGTAGGCTCGTCGAAAACGATGCCTTCTTCAACGCCGTATCTCTTCGCAAAACTTCCAGCGGAAACGTTTCTTACGATTACTTCCAGCGGCAGGATCTTAACGGCTTTTACCACTGTCTCGCGCTCGCTGATCTGCTCAACGAAATGAGTGGGGACGCCTTTCTGCTCCAGAAGCTGGAATATGATGTTGGACATGGTGTTGTTGACAACGCCTTTGCCTGCGATCTGGCCTTTTTTCTCGCCGTTGAAAGCGGTAGCGTCGTCCTTGTAGTCAACGATCACGTATCTCGGATCGTCAGTCTTGAAGACTTTCTTGGCTTTGCCTTCGTACATCTGCTCTCTTTTTTCCATGGTAAAATCCTTTCTTTTCTAAAATGCTGCCGGAGAGTTTCCGGGCGCCGCCTGCGGGTCAGCGCTAAAGTCCGACCGGGTCGAAACTGTTTGCAACTTCCGCGTCAGCGGCTTCTATATCTTTCTGCATTTTCGCTTTGTAATCAACGACCGCCTGACGGAGTGACGGATACTTTGTGCTGAGTATCTGGACCGCCAGAAGAGCTGCGTTCTCAGCTCCGCCGATGGCTACTGTGGCAACAGGCACGCCTTTAGGCATCTGCACTGTCGAAAGCAGCGAGTCCATACCGCCCAGGTCGCTGGTCTTCATGGGGATGCCGATCACGGGGATCGGTGTGGATGCCGCCAGCACTCCGGCCAGATGTGCCGCCTTGCCGGCTGCGGCTATGATCACTTCGAAATCATTTTTCAAAGCGTCCTTCGAAAAATCAGCAGCGGCCTCCGGTGTCCTGTGGGCTGAGATCACACGGGTCTCGTAGGGCACTTTGAAATCCTTCAGGACTTCTTCGGCTTTTTCCACTACCGGGTAGTCGCTTTTGCTTCCCATTATTATTCCGACTTTCATTTCTTCCTCCTCGTGCCGCCGTGCTTTGCCGACGCGTCCTCTGCCGGACTGCCGTGCCGGGCCTTCCCGTTCAGCGGCATATATCCTTATTTAAAATACGCTACGCCCGATTCGAATATCTTCTGGTCTTTTTCTCCGGGCACGTTCTTGTATACGTTCTTTCCGATTCTTTCTGAGTGGCCCATCTTGCCAAGGACTCTGCCGTCAGGTGAGGTGATGGCTTCAATAGCCCAGTCTGAACCGTTGGGGTTGTATTTGATGTCCATTGACGGATCACCGTTGAAGTTCACGTACTGGGTAGCGATCTGACCGTTTGCTTCCAGCTGGGCCAGCATCTCTTCAGACGCGATGAACCTTCCTTCGCCGTGTGAAACAGGCAGGGTGTAGACGTCGTCCACATTGGTTCCCGCAAGCCACGGGCTCTTAACGGATGCGATGCGGGTCTGCACGAGGCAGGAGGCGTGGCGTCCGATCTTGTTGTATGTGAGAGTCGGGCTGTCAGCCTTCATGTCGGTGATCTTTCCGTAAGGAACGAGGCCCAGTTTGATGAGAGCCTGGAATCCGTTACAGATACCCAGCATCAGACCATCTCTGTTATCGAGAAGGTCGGTGACCGCTTCGCTGATCTTCGGGTTTCTGAATACGGCCGTGATGAATTTTGCCGATCCGTCAGGCTCGTCTCCGCCGGAGAAACCGCCCGGGATCATTATCATCTGGCTTTCCTTGATCTTGCGCGCCATCTCGTTTATGGAATCCTCCAGAGCCTGAGTGCTCAGGTTGCGGATTATATGTATGTCAGCCTCGGCGCCGGCTCTTTCGAAGGCGCGGGCAGTGTCCACTTCGCAGTTGGTGCCCGGGAATACCGGAATGAGCACCTTCGGTTTGGCCACTTTGATAGCAGGCTTTGCGGTGTTTCTCTCTGTAAAGGAAACCTTTTTGACTTCTGTTCTGTCTTCTTCGAATGCGAAATCCGCGGTCCTTGTCGGGAAAACTCCCTCAAGCGGATAGCTCCATACGTTGATCACGTCGTCTATGGCTTCGTCGAAAGGCTGGAAGTCGGCGATGATCTTGATGCGTCCGTCTATAGTTGTCTTTCCGATGGTCCTCGCAGGGATGTCGCCGAAAAGTTTTTTCGCGTCAGGATAAGTAGCGCCGGTCGTCGGCAGATATCTGGACGGGATCTGCAGTATCATGTCGCCGTATCTTACCTGTGAAAGCTCTCTCATGGTAAGGCCTCTTACTTCGATGCCTACCTTGTTGCCGAGGGCCATCTTGACCAGAGTCATGAAAGCGCCGCCTTTGCCCACAGGGTCTGCCGCCAGAACTTTTCCTTCCAGGATCAGCTGGTGCACTTTGTCCATGGACGCCTTGTAGGCTTCCATATCCAGGATGCCGTTTTCATCTCTCGGGATGTCTATGATGACCAGGCTGCTGCTTCCTTCTTTCAGTTCTGTACTGATGATGTTGTCTGCGTCTTCAGTAGTGATGCCGAAGGAGAGCAGGGCGGGGGGCACGTTGATATCCATGAAGGTTCCGGACATGCTGTCCTTGCCGCCGATAGACGGGATCTCCAGCTGTCTCTGTACTTCAAGTGCTCCGAGGAGGGCTGCCAGAGGCTTGCCCCAGCTTTCGTCGTTTTCGCCCAGTTTCTCGAAGTATTCCTGGAACGAAAGGAATATTTTTTTTCTGTCGCCGCCCATTGCGACGATCTTTGTCACTGAATCGATGACCGCGTAAAAAGCTCCGTGATACGGGCTCTTCTTGGCCATCTGCGGATCATAGCCGTAAGCCATGATGGTGGCTGTCTCTGCTCCGGCGCCCGGCAGTTTGGCTGCCATGCCGGCTGCAGGAGTCAGCTGGTGCTTGCCGCCGAGAGGCATGAGCACTGTGGCAGCTCCGATAGTGCTGTCAAAACGCTCGATGAGGCCTTTCTTGCTGCAGCAGTTCAGATCGCTGAGGGCGTCACTTAAGATGGACATGTTGTCGGTGCTTCCTTCTTCGGCAAGCTGTTCATATCCGATCTGGGTGTTGACTGTTGCCTTTGCGGTCTGCTTAGCTCCGTTGGTATTGAGGAAATCGCGGGAAAGATCAAGGATGGTCTTGCCGCGCCAGGTCATCTTTACACGGTTGGTGTCTGTGACTACAGCTACGGTCGTGGACTCCAGATTTTCCTCGTCCGCGTATTTTCTGAACTCGTCTTCTTTGTCGGCGGCGACAACGACTGCCATTCTTTCCTGGGATTCGGAGATGGCAAGTTCGGTGCCGTCCAGACCTTCGTACTTCTTAGGTACTTTGTCCAGATCTATGTCAAGACCGTCAGCCAGCTCGCCGATGGCTACTGAAACGCCGCCTGCGCCAAAGTCGTTGCAGCGTTTGATGAGCACGGCGACTTCTTTTCTTCTGAACAGTCTCTGGATATTTCTTTCTACCGGCGGGTTGCCCTTCTGGACTTCCGCGCCACATTCAAGAATCGAATCCTCGGTGTGTTCCTTACTCGAACCTGTAGCGCCGCCGCAGCCGTCTCTGCCTGTACGGCCGCCCACAAGGATGATCACATCGCCCGGTTCGGGCACTTTTCTGATGACGTGGTCTGCGGGAGCAGCGCCTACTACAGCGCCCACTTCCATTCTCTTTGCAACGTAGTCATCGTCATAAACTTCATCTATCTGCCCTGCGGCAAGACCGATCTGGTTGCCGTAGGAACTGTATCCGGCAGCGGCTTCGCGGGTGAGTTTTTTCTGCGGCAGCTTGCCGTGGATGGTCTCGCTGACGCTCTTTCTCGGGTCAGCCGCGCCCGTTACACGCATTGCCTGATATACATAAACTCTTCCCGAAAGCGGGTCTCTGATGGCGCCGCCAAGACATGTGGCCGCGCCGCCGAAAGGCTCGATCTCTGTCGGATGATTGTGTGTCTCGTTCTTGAACATAACGAGCCAGTCTTCTTCTTTGCCGTCTATCTTTGCCTTCACCTTGATGCTGCAGGCGTTGACTTCTTCGGACTCGTCCACGTCATCGGCTTTTCCCGCCTTCTTCAGGTACTTGGCGCCGATGCAGGCCATATCCATAAGGCATACGTCCTTGTCCCTGTCGCCGTAAACGTCTGCGCGCATTTTCATATAGTCGTCAAAAGCAGCCTTCACCAGATGTCCGTAAGGGCTGTCCTCAAATGAGATATTGGTCAGCTCCGTCATGAAAGTGGTGTGACGGCAGTGGTCTGACCAGTATGTGTCGATGACCTTGAGTTCCGTGATGGTCGGATCCCGGTGCTCATCGTTTTTGTAATAATTCTGTATGTGCATGATATCCGCGTGGCTCATGGCAAAACCCATGTCTTTGCGGTACTGTTCAAGCTCTTCCTCACTCTTGTCTCTGAAACCTTCCGCAGTGGCAACGTCTGCAGGATCTGTGGTCACCATCTCCAGTGAAGCCGGCTTTTCAAGTGAAGCCTGCTGGCTGTCTACGGGATTTACGCAGTAGTCTCTGATGGCCATGACCTGTTCTTCGGTAAGGTCGCCTTCAAGAACTATGACCTTGGCGAATCTTACCGTCGCGTCAGCGTCCGGTTTCATCAGCTTGATGCACTGGGCCGCCGAGTCTGCCCGCTGGTCGTACTGGCCGGGGAGATATTCAACAGCAAAAAAAACTGCAGAGGAAGTGTCCTCTGGCATTTTCTCATCATAAGCCACGTCTATTGCCGGTTCTGCGAACACGGTGTATCTGGCCATTTCATATGTATCGTCGTCTATGCCGTCTACATCGTAGCGGTTGATGACGCGGACATTCTCAAGCTGTCCTATATTAAGATTCTGCCTGATGTCGGCAAGCATTCCCTGCGCCTCAACGTCAAAGCCTTTTTTCTTTTCTACGAATATTCTTTTTACCATTTCGGGTGAGATCCTTTCTTTGCTAAAACAGTAGAAATTCAGTCAGATTTTACAAACACTTTTCCATTAAATCTTATATAAATAATATACCAAAAAACACGGCTCTTTTGTGGGGTTTTCAGAAAATGTTTTGTATACATTCGGCATTTTTTAGCCGTAATATTGTATATAAAAAATATGGTTAATAATTCAACACCGCATCCGCGCCCCGGCCACACGAAACGTTACCCGGGCGGTACTATCGTACACATTTATGAAAAATCTTGACATTATTCCACCAATAACCTTTATAATCATAGTGAATTGTTGTAAAATCAATTATCAAATCAAAATATCGCGATATTACAGGAGGTAATTTAATGGACAGAAAAGTAAGAGTTGCACAGTACGGATGCGGAAAAATGAGCGCATGGCTTATGCGTTATGCTCTGGATAAGGGAGCAGACCTTGTAGCAGCATTTGATATGGATCCTAACAAGATCGGCAAAGACGTTAGCATTGTTATCGGCGGCGATGACATAGGCGTAAAGATCTCAGACGCAAAAGACGCTGAAAAGATCATGAAAGAGCTGAAAGTTGACGTATGCGTATGCGCAACAAGAAGTACAGTAGCAGAGTTGGAGCCTGCTTTCACAGCAGCATCAAACGCTGGAGCAGACGCTATCTCAACATGCGAAGAATCACTTTATCCATGGAACTCTTCACCGGAAGTAACAGCAAGACTGGATGCTCTGGCAAAGAAGAACGGAACAACTATCACAGGTTCAGGATATCCTGACCTTTACTGGGGAACACTGGTAACACTTCTCGCAGGATCATGCGACAAGATCACAAAGATCTGGGGAGCAAGCAGCTACAACGTAGAAGACTATGGTATCGCTCTTGCTGAAGGACACGGCGCAGGTCTCACAACAGAACAGTTCGAAGCTGAGATCGGAAAGTACAATGACTGCTCATCCGAAGAACAGCAGAAGCTGGTTGAGAGCGGAGAGCTCGTTCCTTCATACATGTGGAACCAGAACGGATGGCTCTGCAAGAGACTGGGCCTCACACCGATCTCACAGATCCAGAAGTGCATCCCGAAGACAAATACAAAAGACCTGAAGTCCGAGACTCTGGGAATGACGATCCCGGCTGGACAGCCTACAGGTATGAGAGCTATCGTAACAACCGAGACAAAAGAAGGAATCACAATCGAGACAGAATGTATCGGTAACGTTTATGACGAAACAGAATTCGACATCAACGACTGGAAACTTTATGGTGAGCCTGATATCTCAATCAAGGTTGACGAGCCTCCAACAGTTGAGCTGACATGCGCAAACATCATCAACAGGATTCCGCAGCTGATCGACGCTCCTGCTGGTTACGTTTCCACAGACCAGTATCCGGATCACGAATACAGACTCAAGCCGCTCAACGAGTACGTAAAGACTAAATAGTTAAACACAAAAGACCGACCGGGCATCCCGGCCGGTCTTGTTTTTCCCACGGCGCACGGCACCGCAAACCGCCCGTGCATGAAAAACAGCAATCAAATAGTTTTCCAATATTGTATCCATGCAATATTTAAGCAAGGACCAGGTCTGCCGCTAAAAGCCGGACCTGGTTTTTGCGTCTCCGCGCTCTCACAGCCCAAACCAAGGCAGACCTCATCCGCCCGCATCGGTCCGTCCGCGCCAAGCCGCCCTGATCCGCTCCGATCCGCTCAGCGAAGGCCGCTGCTGCCGCGCCCGTAAGAGGCTGGCGGCAGCTATAGAGCGAGACTGAGCTGTAAAGCGGATCCCAAGAGCCCAGAAGAGGGCGATTGGGCCTTCGCCCGGAATCCCACTCCCCCAACTTCCCGTATTTGAACAAACAATCCTTAATCTTTTGTCACTAATTTCAAAAAAAGTTGATTTGTGACAAAAGTTATTGGCTAAACGCCATTAGTCTCTCAAATTCTATAGAGAAATGATTATTTTACTCTAAAACGAGTGAAGTAAACGTTGAAAATTTGTCACTAAATTTGAAATAAGAAAAATAGTGACATTTTTTCAACGCTTAAAAAGTTTGGTGTCTGATTATTCGGAATGAACTATACAAACAAGAAAGAGAATGGTAATATATGGAAACGAATTAGAAGCTAAGGGATTGAATCATCAAAAGAGGAACAGATGAGTATTATAGATTTGATTGCTCAAATTAATAATGAGATTATGCGTGAAAGCCATGTTAAAGGGTTTATGGAGAGACAAGTCAAAAAACTTGCGCCCGGTTCTCTCGTTATTCGGAGGCGAGGGAACGATACATACTATTTTTCTTTTGTTTATGTTGATGGGAGAAGAAAAGCGATTGCTTTAGATCCCGATTCCAGATATCACAGGCAGATTATCAGAGAGTTGACCGAGAGAAAAACAATAACTCATGGGTTGCCAATTTTGAGGGGAAACATTGAGGCATTAAGACGGTGCATGTCGGAGTTGAAGCCCTACAATCCATTGAACTACAAGTATGGTGACTTACTGAACAAAGCTTACTACCTCGAGGACGATGTATGTGTCAGGGATTGGAGAAAAAAGCCGGACAGCCAGAATGATTATTTCCGGAAAGGGCTCATCCACAAAACGAAAATCGGGAAGATGGTCAGATCCAAGAGCGAGGTGCTCATTGCCGATTCACTTTATGATGCAAAGCTTGAGTTCAAATCTGAAGCTGCGTTAAGGCTTGCAAACAGGACGGTGTACCCTGATTTTGAGATTTTGCATCCGAAAACGCACAAGCTCATCTGGTGGGAACATCTGGGTCTAGTGGGCGACCAGGAGTACGTCTGTGAAAACATAGAAAAAATCATAGAGTACGGCAGGACGGGAATCGTCCCCGGGAAAAACCTGATAATAACATATGAAACACAGGAAAAGCCTTTGACTCACGAAGTGATAAATCAAAGGCTTAAAGAGTTCGATCTTATTTAGTTAAAAATGAGTCGTGCCGCACCGATCAAAAAGCGGTAAATCAAAGGACGTCCGGGCAAGTCAGCCATCGTATTCCGCTGCGTTCTTCTCGGTCAGATCCACCAACGCACCGATATCCGTCAGAGCGTTGATGACGGGAAGACCGTCGTACTCTGACAGTTCTTCAGCAATAATGCCGGAAAAGCCGATCGTGTTTTCATCCCGGCGGTCATCCAGCTGCTGCTTGTCTTTGCCTGTCACGATATTGGGACAGGAAAGATCCACGCCGCCTTCGCAGACAACGAAGTCTTCATCGTAGTGACTGAGAATCTCCTTTATATCAAGACGCTTCCCGTACATTATGTCGGTCTCGTAAATGCCGAGCGCCGTGACAGTCGAGGCACCGGCTTTTCTGTGTTTGCCGGTGTCTTCGTTCTCATTGTCCAGAGTGAATCCCTCAAAATGTATGTCTTTGACGCTGCCCACCGAGTAACCCCTGCGGGCAAGCTCGCTGATTACCGAGGTGCAGACGGTGGTCTTACCGGTTTTCGAATATCCTTTAATTACTATGATCTTCATTTTTATCCCTTTCGCAAAAACCACACATGGCGGTTTCTTAAGCGCGGCTATTTCTTCAGCAGTGTATCCATGAGTCCGCGGGCAAAAGCAGCCATAGCGTTACCGCCGACCTTGGCGGCTTTCTTGCCAAATGCTTTTCCGAAGACTTCTTTACCAATTTCGCGGCCGATAGTGCCGGCTGCGGATCTGCCTGCTTTCTGTGCGGCTTTGCTGACTTTTTTATCTTTCTTGGAAGGCTTTTCAGGCTTCGGCGCTTCTGCAGCAGGTTCAGCTTCGGGCTTCGCCGGCGCTGCCTCTGCTTCCGCCGGGGCCTCTGCGGGCGCTTCCTGCGTTGCGGTTCCCGGCGCAGCTTCAACTGCAGGCGCATCTGTTGCCGCTGCCTGCGCTGCGCCCTGCCCGCTCAGCGTCTCATACGCGGAAACGTTATCCACTGCCTGAGCGTATTTTGCGAAGAAGGGGCTTCCGCTTATTGCTTTTGCCCGGTCTTCAGCTGATGCGGCGCCCATGCTGCACTGAGGCGGCAGGATGTTGGCTTTTTCGACCATCTGCGGCGTGCCTTTCTCATCCAGGAATGAAACGAGAGCTTCGCCGGTTCCCAGCATGGTGAGCATTTCCTTAGAATCAAATTCGGGATTCTCTCTGAAGGAATCCGCCGCGGCCTTGATGCCTTTCTGCTCAGCAGGGGTGAAGGCGCGGAGGGCGTGCTGCACCTTGTTGCCCAGCTGGGAAAGCACGCTTCCTGGGATGTCGCTTGGGTTCTGTGTGCAGAAATATATGCCTACGCCTTTTGACCTTATGAGTTTAACGACCTGCTCGATCTTCTCCATGAAAGCCTTCGACGCGTCATTGAAAAGCAGATGTGCTTCATCGAAAAAGAACACCAGCTTCGGTTTTTCCGGGTCGCCTACTTCCGGCAGGTTTTCGAACAGTTCGGATACCAGCCAGATCAGGAAAGTAGAGTAGAGGCGGCCGTTGCTCACGAGTTTTGCAGAGTTAAGGATGTGGATCATGCCTTTGCCGTCGGACGTTGTTCCCAGCCAGTCGTTGATATCCAGGTCCGGCTCGCCGAAGAATTTATCTCCGCCGTTCATCTCAAGAGCAACTACGCTCCGGGTTATGACATCCAGAGAAGAGCCGCTTATCTTGCCGTAATCGCTCGAATACTCGTCCGCGTGCTCGCCGACGAATTTTATCATGGCTTTCAGGTCTTTGGTGTCGATCAGAAGAAGCTGATTGTCATCGGCGATCTTGAATATTATCGTCAGAAGATCAGTCTGCAGATCATTCAACTCCAGGATCCTTGCGAGAAGCATCGGGCCCGCCTCCGATATAGTCGTCCGAAGGGTGATGCCGTCTTCCGCGTAGATGTCCCATATAGTCGACGGGCACCCCTTGTATGTGAAACCTGCGTCTGCCAGACCGAAACGCTTGATGCGCTCCTGCATGTTCTCATTGTCTTCGCCGGGGCAGAGCATCCCTGCAACATCGCCTTTTACATCAGCGATAAAAACAGGCACTCCAGCGTCGCTGAAGGACTCAGCCATGACTTTCAGAGTGACAGTTTTGCCGGTACCGGTGGCGCCGGCGATGAGGCCGTGCCTGTTAGCCATCTTCGGCAGTATGTTGAGATGTTCGCCTTTGTCGTTGTTGGCGATCCAGATCAAATCGTTCGTATACATGATTACCTCCCGCGTGATCCCGACCGGCGCAAAACCCAGACCGTTTCGGGGCCGTATCGTTAATCAGTTTATTTACTTAATTTTATCAAATACGGCACGCGTATGCCATAGGGAAAGTGGCAGGGAACTTGCCGCGTTCAGGCAAAAACAACACATGATTGAAAACCTGCGCCGCCGCAAGGTATAATAAAGCAAAAGAAAAGGAGGAAAGGCCGATGCTCAAAAGCCGGCCGTAAAAGCAATATGAAAACTGCAGGAGAAAAAGAAATAACAATGAAATTTGATGGTGAAGATGTGCCAATGGCACCGTTCATCGAGGAAATGGTAAGTGGAGTCATCCTTGGCATGGTAAAGGCGCTGAAAGGTTATGAAGAGGGGATGGACATAACGATAGAGATCAAATAGCATGAAAAACGCCAGAGACATAATCGGATACATCATGGGACTGATCCTGTTCATCATCCTCATTCCGCTGCTCATGTGGAAACTTTCAGGGAACGTGGATCCGGGGACAGGGAGGATAGTTGTGCTTGTGGTCCTTGGAGTCATTGGGATAGCCTTGAGCATCTGGTCCATCGTTTACATGAAGATCGTAGGAAAGGGCAATCCCATGGACGCGTTCAACCACGAGGTGGCTCCGCGCACCAGCGAACTGATGACCGGCGGTCCGTACAGAATATGCAGAAATCCCATGCTTCTTGGCGTGTTCATCTTCTATACCGGCTTGGTGATTTGCCTCTGGTCCTGGCAGGCGCTCGTCATTTTCATAGCATATGTGGCGATCATGATGGTCCAGGTCAGCAGGGAAGAAAAGCGGCTGGAGGAAGATTTCGGAGAGGCCTACAGGGAATACAAGAGAAGAACGAAAAAAATAATACCATTTATCTTCTGAGAAACAGGAAAAGCATTTCAGCGAGGCAGCCGGCGCAAAACTCGAATGGAGTAAATTTCGAATGATACAAATTTCAGAATACTAAAAAGGGGAGCCGTAAGGCTCCCTTTTATATAATCGCGCGCTCAATCAAACACGCGCGTTGGGGGAGCGCACCTCATGCGCTCCGAAAAAACTATTTCATACGTTCCTGTTTCACCTTGTGATCGATAACGTGGCGCTTGGCAAGTTCTGCCATGATGTCTTTCAGCTCGATGCCCTGCTCAGCCATCATTACCAGTACGTGATAAGCGAGATCGGCAACTTCGTAGATGGTCTCTTCCTTGTCGCCCTTTGTCGCGGCGATGATTACTTCCGTGCTTTCCTCGCCGACTTTTTTCATGATCTTCTCAATACCCTTGTCGAAAAGGTAAGTGGTGTAGCTGCCCTCCTTCGGGTCGGTCTTACGGCCTTTGATCATGTCATAAAGCGCTTCATATGAGAAAGGCGTAACGTCATCTGCCTGGTAAAGGTCGTTGAAGAAGCAGCTTTCCGCGCCTGTGTGGCAGGCCGGGCCGTCTTTTATGACCTCGATTACCAGAGCGTCCTTGTCACAGTCAGCTTTGATGGTCACGACTTTCTGGTAGTTGCCGCTGGTCTCGCCTTTGCGCCAGAGTTCCTGACGTGAGCGGCTCCAGAAGCAGGTCTTGCCTTCATCAAGAGTTATGCCCAGAGACTCTTTGTTCATATAGGCCAGAGTGAGGACCTGCTTTGAAAAGTAGTCCTGGACGATGGCAGGAATGAGCCCTTTTTCATCGAATTTCAGTTCGCTTATGTCAAAATCTGCAGTTATCATTTTTTACCTCCGAAAAAAACTGTAGCACGGCCTGTAGCACAGGTCCGCATTCATATCAATAGGCATGCTACACGTAGCACGGTGACCGCTCTGCGGTCAACATGACTTGGCGCGCGTAGCACGGCCGTCATATCCTCATATTTATTCCCTGTTCGATCAGGTATTTCTTCAGGTCTCTGATGTCCACCTCTTTGAAGTGGAAGATACTTGCTGCAAGGCCTGCGTCCATTCCGTCATGTCTGAAAAGCTCTGCGAAATGCTCCATGCTCCCGGCTCCGCCGGATGCTATGATAGGAACATTGACCTTGGATGCTACGAGATCCAGAAGATCCAGATCGAAGCCGCCTTTTACACCGTCTGTATCGATGCTGTTGATCACAAGCTCGCCGGCCCCGTGATCCACGCCGTCGATGATCCACTGGATAGCATCGATGCCCGTATCTTTCTGGCCGCCGCCGGTGAACAGATGATACTTGCCGTCTATCAGAGCGATGTCCGTACTGAGCACGACGCACTGGTCGCCGTATTTTTTAGCGGCTTTTTCTATGATGGCCGGATTCTTGATGGCTCCGCTGTTGACGCTCACTTTGTCTGCGCCGCATTTGAGCACTCTGTCGAAATCATCGAGAGTGTTGATGCCGCCGCCGACTGTAAGAGGAATGAAGATCTGGGAAGCAACGCTGGTCAGCACTTCCGAGAAAATTTTTCTTCCTTCCACGCTTGCCGTTATGTCGTAAAAAACAAGTTCGTCAGCGCCGCTGTCATTGTAGAACTTCGCCATTTCCACCGGATCGGCAACGTCCTTGACGCCTTTGAAATTCACGCCTTTTACAACTTTTCCATCCCTTACGTCCAGGCAGGGGATTATCCTTTTGGTTATCATTTTGTCTCCTTTTGGTAAGTCATTAACCGTTTAGCAGGCCATTTCCGATCAGCAGATCGTTTACCGGCTTGCCTTGCCGGCCTGCTATTTCGCCAGTTCAATTGCGCGTTTCAGATCAAGAGCGCCGCTGTAAAGCGCCTTACCCAGAATCGCGCCATAGACTATATCTTTAAGTGCTGTTATCTCGTCTTCAAAACTTATGCCGCCGGAAGCGACGATATCAAGGCCTTCGATTTCTTTCAGTTTCCGGTAAGCATCCATGTTGGTGCCCTTCAGGCCGCCGTCCCGGGAAATGTCCGTATAGATCACGGTTTTCACGCCGATGTCACGCAGCCACCTGCAGAAATCAAAACCTTTTTTATCGGTGACTTCTTTCCATCCGTTGATGGCCACGAAGCCGTCTTTTACATCCACGCCGACAGCGATTTTTTCGCCGTAGCGCGAAACCATTTTTTCCAGGAAATCCGGATCTTTGACTGCGACAGTGCCCAGAATGACTCTGCCGACACCCAGATCAAGATACTGTTTTATACGTTCTTCATCGCGTATTCCGCCGCCGACTTCGGTGAACATATCCACCCGGCCGGTTATCTTTTTTATAGTCTCGAAATTGACAAGTTTTCCGTCTTTTGCTCCGTCCAGATCGACAAGGTGTATGTTCTCCGCGCCGCAGGCTTTGAAACCCTCGGCCACGTCAGCCGGGTCATCGCTGTATACGGTCATCTGGTCGTAGTCGCCCTGAAAAAGGCGAACCGCCTTGCCGTCTCTCAGATCTATCGCGGGAAAAATCTTCATAATTATTATTCCTTATTTCAGTTCAGTAAACGCTCTAAGTATATCGAGACCGACTTTTCCGCTTTTTTCAGGATGGAACTGGGTCCCGTAAACAGTGCCGTTTCTCACGGCGCCTGTGATGGTCACATCGTATTCGGCTGTGGCGATGGTGCTTTTCTCGCAGTTCTTGCCGTAAAAACTGTGGACGAAGTAAACGCAGTCGCCGTTTTTCGTGTATTTGAACAGCGGATCCACGCAGCGCCCCTCCGGGTTGGCCACACAGTCGGAAGCAGTACCGCAGCCGGAAGCTGCCGCATCACAGCAGCCGCTGTCGCATGTGCCCATTTCTGTGAGAGTCAGGGCGTTCCAGCCGATGTGAGGAACTTTGAGCACGCCTTTTGCCTCCGGGCTCAGGTCGTCTTCGATGCTTACCACATCGCCGTCGATAAGGCCGAGACCCTCGAACTCGCCGTATTCATAGCTCTTTTTGAAAAGCAGCTGCATACCGAGGCAGATGCCCAGCAGGTATTTGCCCTTGGAGGTCTCGTCGATTATCGTGTCCACGAGACCGGTGGCTCTCAGTTTAGCGATGGCGTCTTCAAAAGCGCCCACGCCGGGGAGGATCAGTCTGTCGGCCTTCTTAAGGTCTTCTTTTTCCCCCGTGACTTTGGCGTCAAAGCCCAGATATTTCAGTGAAGCCTGAAGCGAGAACAGATTTCCCACTCCGTAATCTACGATAGCAATCATTATAAAACTCCTTTGGTGGATGGTATCTCGTCAGCAAAATTCTCGTCAATAGCGCATGCCTTAGCCAGCGCTCTAGCAAAACCTTTGAATACGGCCTCGATGATGTGGTGCGTATTCTCGCCTGCGAACATCTTTACGTGGAGGGTCAGTCCCAGCTCCCGCGCAAAAGCAAGCAGGAATTCTTTCACCAGCTCGGTGTCGAAATCGCCGACCTTCATAGGCGATGTTTCTTCCGCGTCATCAGTGACCTTCATGGCAGGGAGCACAACATCATAATTGACGAAGGCTCTTCCGCTGATATCCAGGGACGACAGCACGAGGGCCTCGTCCATGGGGAGCATCATGCTCCCGTATCTGCAGATGCCTTTCTTGTCGCCCAGGGCTTCTTTGAAAGCCTGTCCCATGCAGATGCCGATATCTTCAACTGTGTGGTGGTAATCCACGTAGCTGTCGCCGGTGCAGTCGATGGTAAGATCGAACCTGCCGTGACGGGCGAAAAGCTCCAGCATGTGTTTCAGAAACCCGCAGTCGGTCTTAATGTCGTACTGCCCGGTTCCGTCTATCTCAAGACTCAGTTTGATCTGGGTCTCTTTTGTATCTCTTTTGATCTCTGATTTTCTCATAACGATCCTTTCGTTTCACGCCGCCTGTGCGGACGTATGGTTGTTATTTCGCGCCCTTGCCTGCGCGACTTGATGGGGCGTTTTATTCCAGTTCCCGGATGATCTCGCCGGTCACTTTCAGGAACTGTTTCATCTGCTCATCTGTGCCGATCGATATCCGTACATAATCCTCTATGCGCTCTTTGTCAAAATGCCTTACTATTATATCATTTTCCCTGAGAGCGGCAAAGTAATCCGCGCCGCTGATCAGGTCGTGTCTTGCGAACAGGAAGTTCGCCTTGGACGGGATCACATGGAAATTCATTTCCTTAAGAGTTTTGAACGTCTTTTCCCGGGTTGCCATGATCATGCTCCTGGTCTGTTCAAAGTGCTCTTTATCCCGCATTGACGCGGCCGCGACACTTATGGCTACCTGGTCAAGGCTGTATGGGTTGAAACTGAACTTGATAGTGTTGATATCGTTGATCAGGTCTTCACACCCGAGTGCGAACCCTACGCGGCTTCCGGCCAGTCCTCTGGACTTGGAAAAAGTCTGGATCACCAGAAGGTTGTCGTATTTTTCGATCAGAGGCACGCAGCTCTCAGCGCCGAAGTCGACATAGGCCTCGTCAATTATCACCAGTCTGTAGGGATCCGCATTTAATATCCGCTCTATTTCCGACGGCTCAAGGGCAAGACCCGTTGGCGCGTTGGGGTTGGCTATAAGGACCGGCCCGTCACACTTCAGATAGTCCTCCGGATCGATGGTCAGACCTCCGCGAAGGGGGACTTCCTCAAAATCCGTCTTGAACACCTGGGCGAACACGGGGTAAAATCCATAGCTGATCTCCGGGAAGAATACCTTGCGCCGGTTTGCCGAAAAAGCCATGAAAGCAAAAGCCAGAGTCTCGTCGGATCCGTTGGTCACTGCCACCTGTTCGGGACCAAGCCCGTAGAAATCCGCGATGGCTTCTCTCAGCTCCAGAGCCTCCGGATCGGGGTAGAGCCGCAAAAGATCCGAGTCTGTCTCCTCCAGGGCTTTTTTGACCATTGGTCCCGGGCCATAGGGGTTCTCATTAGTATTCAGTTTTATCAGTTGCTTTGACTTGTCAGGCTGTTCTCCCGGTGTGTACGGGGTAAGCGCTGACAGTTCCTCGCTGAAAAATCTGCTCATTATAGTTCCTCTCTGACGCAGCCGGCTTTCCAGCCTGCCCGCTGCGGCCTACATCTGACGCAGCCGGCTTTTCAGCCTGCCGCGGTTATTTTTCCTTTCTGGCGCGTACGACCGCTGCCAGTTTGTCTACCATTTCGGTTATTTCTTTGTTCTGGAATTTGAAGCTGGACTTGTTGGCGATGAAGCGGGCGCTGATGTCCTTGAACTGCTCGATTACTTCAAGGTTGTTGGCTTTCAGCGTGTTTCCCGTCTCCACTATATCCACGATCACGTGTGAAAGTCCAAGGATCGGTCCCAGCTCGATGCTTCCGTTGAGTTTGATGATCTCAACGTCGCGGTTTTTCGCCGCGTAGTGGGCCTTGGCCACGTTGACGAATTTTGTCGCCACGCGGAGGGTGCTGTCCTTATCTTCCACATAGCCTTTGGGAGCGGCTACGGACATCTTGCATTTGCCTATATCCAGATCCAGAAGCTCATAAACATCCGGGTCATTTTCCATAAGGATGTCTTTGCCTACG
Source organism: Bacillota bacterium (assembly GCA_030530305.1). Classification (GTDB taxonomy): domain Bacteria; phylum Bacillota; class Clostridia; order Peptostreptococcales; family Anaerovoracaceae; genus RGIG7111. Next base: position 16,113 of record JAUMVF010000006.1, on the reverse strand, counting down.
ATACCTACGTCCGCAGCGTGGTGTTCAACATATACGGCCACGTCGCTGGGCTTTACCAGAAGGTATCTGATGCCGGCTTCTTTACTTTCTATGATAAGTTCCCTGTCTTTGTCGTTGTAGGCGGGGCAGGCGTACCCGGAGTCGTTGAGCATTTCATAAACCTGGTCGCCCAGTCTGCCTTTTGGAAGTGCGATGTTAAGCATGTTATCTTACCTCCTTTTCTGAAAGCTTGCCGTTTATAAGCTGATATACGTTCCTGCAGCGCAGGTCTAAGGGTTCTTTCTTTGCCGCGAAAACGCTCATGCCGTTTTCCTGCAGGCGTTTTACCGCGCCTGTAACTTCGGGGATCGGCGTGCCCTCGTCGTAAAGGACTACCGCGTCCACATCGTACTGGGAAGCCTTCTTCGCCAGTGAATTGATGTCGTTTAAATAAAGGGCAAAACCAATTGCCTTTCCTTTTTTGCCCATGTGCTTAAGCGCCCGGTCATACTGGCCGCCGGCCAGAACTCTGCCTGCCAGCTCTTTGACATACCCGTTGAAGATTATGCCGTTATAGTAATCTATATCATTGACTATAGAAAGGTCTGCCTGGATCTTTTCTGCGGCGCCTGCCTCGCGGAGTCCGTCATAGATGACCAGCATCTGATCGAGGGCGGCGTTCATCGTTTCGTTGACTGCGTATTTCCTTGCTTTCTCAACAGTCTGTCTCACATCGCCGTAAAGGGAGGGGACTGCGCAAAGAGCTTCCTGCTGTTCAGCCGTCAGGTTCTCTGCCTCAGCTGTCTTCCTGATGCCGTCCACGTTCCTGGTTCTGATGAGCCTGAGGAATTTGAACTTGATCTGCTCGCTGATGTCGAGATTTCCGAGGAGAGCGACCACGTAATCCATATGTGAAAACTCGAGGATGTAGTCGGGGCTTACTGCCGCCAGAGTATCAGCCGCCAGCGAAAGAACTTCTGTAATGCCGTAATCATCGAGAGCGCCGATGAGCTCAAGGCCCATCTGGTTTATCTCTTTGAAGTTGCGGCTGTCTTTGCTTTCCCTGTAGACGTTCTCAAGGTAATAAGCCTTTTCCGCTGTGTCTTCGCTGATGTTGGAGTTCTTGATGATGCTCAGGGTAACGTCCGGTTTCAGCGCCATGAGCCTGCCGTCAAGATCGGTGAAAGTGATGATCTTGTTTCCCTCCAGGAAGTCCTTGTTCTCAGAGTACAGGCTGTACTCCTCGAATTTGCTCATCTTGTATTTCTTGTACCCGTACCGTTCGTAGAGGCCTCTCAGTTTGAGGGTGACCTGTTCTTCCGGTCTCAGTTCCGCCTTTTTAAGATCCATTTTGATTCCTTTCTCTGTGTTGTTCAAAAGTTTCGCACCAGTCTATATTAACGGGTTTTGCCCGCGCTTGCAAGAGTGGTGCTGAGCGCCGCGCGTTTTGCCGCACTGCCGCATGATGGGAGTTTCTTCCTCTTCAATTTATTGCGGTGTTGCGTTAACGCATTAAAGCGGTCAAGTGTTATTATACACACCCGGATCCCGGATGTCCAGTGTTTTCACATAAAAAGTGCGCCTTTTGCATTAGCCCGGATCAAACAAGTGAATATTTTTTGTCACTAATTCGTCATACTTATGAATAGTGACAAAATTTCAACGTTGTAAGAGGGTATATTTTTTACAATTGTCGGATTTCGGCGTGTATCACAATTAATGGACTGCTTGGACGAACAACTTTTGTCACTATCTGCTCTTTTTAAGAAAATAGTGACAAAAATTCAACGGGCACTTTAACGAGCTACAGTGGGTATTGTTGATTTTTTGCACATAGTGTTATGGAATGCTATCATTTACATTATTTCAAGAGATTAATACTTGAGAATAATAGCTTGTATCATATTGAATCATGTTGTTTTGACAAAAGTATTACATAGAGTTATACTTTATGAAACACTTGGATGAGCCACTTTGAATGAAAGGCAGATATATTATGGGTATTACAAAAAGCACAGTTAAAAGCGGTCAGAAACCGACAAAGGCGCAATTAAAGGAAATCGAGGAGGCCGCAAAACGCGAGATCAATCTTGATGATATCCCGGAACTTACGGAGGAGCAGTACGCTAAGATGGCGGAGGCGGCAAGAAAGAAACGGGAAGAAAGAAGAAAACCGATCGTGTCTATAAGGATAGATCCCGACACCCTGAAGAAAGCGAAAGCAACGGGTAAAGGGTATACGGGATTTTTGAGCAGGCTTCTTGATAACGCTATCAATGACCCGGAGATCGTAAAGAAAAGTCTTTAGGCGCGGGCGCGCAACGGACCGGAAAGGGAAGTTGTCATGAAGAGGAGAAAAACGGAAAACTACATAAAGCCGGCCACAGTCGTATTACTGGCATTGCTGCTTCTTCTTATGGGATGCGGCAGTTCGGAAAGCGCACAGCAGGAAAGCGGGAGCGACCAGACCGAGCCGCAAAGCATCGAGTTTTTTGCTATGGACACATATATGACACTCAGCGCCTACGGAGATGACGCGCAGAGCGCGCTTGAAGAAGGAAAAGAGCTTATCATGGATCTGGACCAGAGCCTTTCTGCCGAAAACAAAGACAGCCAGATAGCTAAACTCAACAGGAAAAGGAGAGGTCCCATAGACAAGGATGCCGGATATCTGATTACAAGATCCAAAGCGCTTTACAAGGATACCGGCGGCGTCTTCAATATAGCCATCTATCCGGTAATGAAGGCGTGGGGATTCACGACGAAAAAATACAGAGTGCCTTCGGAGAGGAAACTTAAGCGTCTGATCTCGAAAATGGACCTGTCGAAGCTGTCTGTGATTGGCGGCGGCAAAAGCGCGAAAATCGGGCAGAAGGGCATGCAGATAGATCTTGGCGGCATAGCCAAGGGATATGCTTCTTCGAAAGTCATTGAGCTTTTTAAGGCAAACGGCATCGAAAGCGCACTGATCAATCTGGGCGGGAACGTGCAGGCTCTCGGAACCAAGCCCGACGGAAGCAGCTGGCGGGTAGCCATCGGCAGTCCCTACGGGGATGATGAATATGTGGGCGTCCTGGAGATCGCGGACAAAGCCGCAGTCACATCGGGGGGCTATGAGCGCAACTTCACTAAAAACGGGAAAACGTATCATCACATAATGGACCCGGCGACCGGGTATCCGGCGGACAAAGGTCTGATCTCTGTAACTGTAGTCAGCGGTGACGGCACTCTGGCCGACGGGCTCTCAACGTCTCTTTATATAATGGGCAGGAAAAAAGCCCTGGATTTCTGGAGACAGCGCAGCGACCGGTTCGACGCGGTGCTCATGGATGAAAACAACAAGCTCTATGTTACAAAAGGCCTGAAAGACGCGTTCACGTCAGATAAATATGATATAACAGTAGTTGAATAGGGCGCTGCGGCAGCCGGGGCAGGTAAAGAAGATCCGCGGCAGCTGCAGTGCAACGGAACGGAAAAATGTCAGCATATATCAGAAAAGCAGATATAATACTCATAATAATTCTCATAGCCGCAGGCATCGCCGCGACTCTGGCGTTCTCAGGCGCCGAGTCTTCAGGTGACCGGGTCCTTGTGACTGTGGACGGCAGCAAATACGGTTCATACGACCTGCATAAAGACCGGACTATAAAACTCGACACAGGCAACACTATAAGGATCGAGAACGGCAAAGTGTTCATGAAAAAATCCACATGCCACGGGCAGGACTGTGTGAAAAAGGGGAAGATAAGCCATTCCCCGGATTCTATCATATGTCTTCCCCATAAAGTTGTAGTGGAAATAAAGGGAAAAACCAATGACTATGACACCGTCGCGAAGTAAAAGCATAGCCGCCGTGGCTCTGCTTACGGCGCTGGCGCTCATACTTTCATATGTGGAAGCGATCATACCTTTCAATATAGGTATACCGGGAGTGAAACTGGGGATCGCCAATATTGTAGTGGTCATCGCTTTGTATGTATACGGCTGGGGACACGCTCTGGCGGTGAATGTGATCAGGATAGTGATCGCCGGGTTCCTTTTCTCCGGTGTGTTCGGGATAATCTATTCAATGGCAGGGGGACTGCTCAGTCTGCTGGTGATGGTTCTGCTGAAAAAAACAGGTCTTTTCTCATGTATAGGGATAAGCGCGGCCGGCGGGGTAGTGCACAACATGACCCAGCTTTTCACTGCGGCGCTGCTGGTCTCAAATCTCAGCATATTCGTCTACTTCCCGGTACTTCTTTTTTCCGGGATCATATGCGGGATCATTACAGGAATCGTTACAACTGTTATTCTCCGCAGACTTCCGGACAGCGTCTTCAGATTTCCGGAAAAGCAGCGGGAGAAAGCATGATCTGAATAATTTGGGAAATAAAAAAGACCGGATATAAAAATCCGGACACGTGAAAGGATGCAGAAAATCAGTACTTGACTGTGACTTTTCTGCCTGCGTTGGCTTTGGTGAAGAACTTCTTGTACTTAGTAGTGTATGTCCTGTTCGCTTTCTTTGTGCCGACTCTGATAACGACGTATTTTACTTTGGATCCGGTGAGCGACTTTTTAACGTTCACCTTTTTCAGTTTCTTTGTTTTGATGAAGACTTTTGTAGCCCGGCTTCCTTTGAGAGCGTAAGGCTTTAAAGTAGTTACGTTAGCGCCGATGTAAGCGATGCGGACCCTGGTTGGGGTAAAGGCTTTGGCTGCTACGATATTGACGTTGTAATACCTGCCGTCCTTCAGTTTAACTGCTTTCGGCACGTAAACGGTCTTGGCGTTCTTTGATTTTGTAAAAGTAACAGTGCCGCGGGCCGAAGATGTGGCGACTTTTGTTACTTTATATTTCTGATTGGAAACAGCATAAACAGTTCCTTTTGTAACTTTCGGTATCTGTTTTACGATAGTGTATTTAAAAGTCTGCACATTGCTGTCGAAATAGCCGTATCTGTGCTTGAAACACTTTATGGTGAAAGTACTGCCTATTTCGTTAGGGACTATTATCGGATTGTCCGCTTCCGGTCCTGTGTAGGAATTGAAGTTATAGATATCTGAATCAACGGTGGGTTCCGTCCCGTCAGTGGTGTAGTAGATCTTGACGTAGTGGGCCCCGCCGTTTATTGTTATTTTCTGACCGGGCACGACCTGGGTCTTTGATCCGACGGAAGTCGTAAGATCAGCAGATTCTTTGACAGCGGCTCCGCGCTGAATGATGATCTTGCCGCCCTGTGTGTCGGTCATGTAATGCATGTGGGCAGGCCAGTTCTGCTCATTGGGAGCGACTTGTCCGATACGCATGGTGCTGTGCTGCTTTGTGTCTTTCAGGTCAATTATCACAGGCATGACAACAGCACCTTCCCGTGAAGATTCGTCACCTTTCATACCCTGTTCGGTGCCGATGTTGCCATTGGGGAAATAGTAAGTATCCCCGGCCAGCTGCTGGTAGGTGAGTCTGCAGTATACACCGTCTGCAGCCTGGATCTTGAAGGTATCGTTTTCCGCAAGAGTATCAAGGTCTACACCCGCATTTTCAATAAGTCCCAGGACAGTCGGACCTGTTGCACGGGTCTCATCATCCTCCCGGATGGTCTTGTAAGTCGCGTAAGTATTGTAACCGGAGTAATTATAGGCTTTGCTGCCTTCGGCTTCCCAGACAGCCTCCAGATCTTCATACGAATACTCTCTCATGAGAGTATCCCCGTCATAGACATAAAGAGGTCCCTCTGCAGCAAAAATGCTGCAGGGGGTACTTATTACGATCATCATTATTAAACTGAGAATAAGAATAACCGGTTTCCTCTTCATAATCATATAATCTTTCTACAAGCTGGTAACTTTATCTTTTTACAGTTACTTTTCTTCCGGCATTTGCCTTTGTGAAGATCTTCTTGTACTTGGTCACGTAAGTCTTGTTGGCTGCCTTTGTGCCTACTCTTACGATAACGTAGTTGACCTTGGAGCCTGAGAGTGACTTCTTAACAGTAGTCTTCTTCAGTTTCTTTGTCTTAACGAATACCTTCGTTGCCTTGCTGCCCTTCAGAGCGTACGGCTTGAGAGTAGTTACATTTGCGCCTATATATACTGTACGTACTTTGGTCGGTGTGAAAGCCTTAGCGGCTACAGCAGTTACGTTGTATGTTCTGCCGTCTGCCAGCTTAACAGTTTTAGGTACAGTTACGGATTTAGCGTTCTTGGACTTTGTTAAAGTAACGGTTCCCTTTGCTTTGGCTGTAGCGACTTTAGTCACTTTGTATTTCTGGCTGTTTACAGCATAGGTGCTGCCCTTGGTTGCCGGAACTGTGTACTTGAAAGTCTTCACAGCGCTCGGATTGGATCCGTAGATGTACTGCATTACTTTTACTGTGAACGGACCTAATTTCTTAGGAGCTGTGATCTTTGCAGTAGCATAATCGCCCTTTGTGCAGTAGTTGTACAGGGCAGATTTCCAAACGCTTGGAGTGTTTCCGTTAGTCGTGTAGTAGATCTCATTTACGAGCATGGTAGGTGAGTTCAGCTTGATCTCTGCTCCTGCTTTTACATTGCTGCCGCTTGCGATGCTGGCCGTAACGTCATTGGTCAGCTTAGTCGCTGTCTCATCTAAGATCTCTATTGTTCCGCCTGTGGACATGCATTTAGCAGAAACGGCAACGCTTCTCTCGTTAGGAGCGACCTGTCCGAATACGAGTCTTGAATCTGTGTTATCCATCTTGCAGATAACTGTCGGAGTCTCTACCGCGCCTTCGAGCTGAGCTGCTGTAGCAATCTTGCCTTCTGTAAGGCTTGCGGAGTTCGGGAAGAAGTATCTCGGTGTACGGAGAATCTGCTTGACTGTAAATACTGCTGTGTACTTAGGATTGTCGGAAGGTATGAATTTGATGATCTGATCATCTGACAGAGCATCTACATCTACGCCTGCCGCGGTGAGAAGTGTCTCAACAGTAGGTCCTTCGGAAACCTTACCTTCTTCAGGATAAGTCAGGAAGGAGAAGTAGTGGTTTCTTCCGCCCCATGCAGGTACTTCTACTGTAGGCAGAGCGCTGAATTCGTTGATGTCGAAGCCCTCAACGAGGTCTCCGTATTTTACTGTGATCAGGTCTTCTACTACAGTAACTGTTACGATTTCCTGAACTTCAGGATCTTCAACGGATTTTACAACTACGTCTGTCGTACCTGTCTTCAGACCGGTAACATCGAACTTCCACCATTGACCCTGCATCTGTTTGCCGGTAGGTGTTACAGTTGCGATGGTTGGATCCTGGCTCTCGCATTCAACCTTTCCGAACTCTTCTGTGCCGCCTGCTGCGTAAACTGCGATCAGACCGCCTTTCTGAGCTCCAACGGCTGTGTTGAGTGAAAGCGGGCTGTTGAAGTCCAGATATATGTCGGTTGCCGGTGCCGCAACATTTACAACAACTTCCGCAGTGTTTGCCGGGTTGTCGTTTGCAGTTACAGTTATCGTTGTGGATCCTGCTTTGTGACCAACGATATCAAATTTCCAGTAGCCCTGGCTGTCGGTCTTATTCTGGTCGACAACAGTTGCTATAGACTCATCAGCGCTGACACATGTAACTTTGTTGTAAGCCGGATCTCCTCCGGTTGCTACTGCAGCGATATAGCCCGCCTTTTCAGCGCCTACCTGAGTCTCTACCGCTTTGGTTGGAGAGCCGCCTTTGCTTGAAAAGTCAAGGCCTGTAGAGATTTCACCATCCGCAGAAGCGATGGCCGGCATGAATGCCAGTGCGATAAGCAGTGACAATACCAGAGCTATTATTCTGCTCTTTCTGGTTTTTACATCCATAAGTTTCCTCCTTAAACTGATTTGTGATAATTTGGCTCCTTTGAGGGGTCATGTAATAGTTACAGTTTCCTATATCTAGCCTTGGACCACTTGCTGTAGTAAGTCTTGCCGTTCACTACTTTATAGGTGCGGACCATGAAGTAGTACTTCTTGCCTTTCTTCAGCTTTTTCTTGACGAAAGTGGTCGTCCCGGCTTTTTTGATGGTTTTGATGATCCTGTATGTTCCGCCGGCCCGTTTCATTCTTATCTGATAACCTTTGATACCGGTCCTCTTGGCCCATCTGATCCTGATGGATCTTTTGGTGGGTTTAGTAAGTTTGGTGATCTTTGTCATCGGAGGTTTCTTGACTACGGGCGTCGGAGGAGTGGCCCTGATGATCTTGATCGTATAGATATCTTTCATCTTCACCTGGGACTCCGTGGTTCCCGGTCCGAACAGGACGAATTCGCTGTTGCTGGTAAGGGCGGTCTCTGTCGCGTCCGCCTTGGTTTCGGCTCCTTCATAAGCCAGGAAATACTGGCTGATCGGGCTGGTCAGTTTAACTGCTGCTCCGTTGGCATCCAGACCGTACAGAGTGTCGCCTGAAGCGATCTTAATGGATTTCGCAGCAAGGACATCGGAAAGTCTGGCGCCGCGTACAGTTGCGGTTATCTGCTCATCGGCAGCGTTGCGGTAAGCGAAAACAGCGTCGTACTGACCGGAGTACACAACATCGCTGAGAGTGTAGTCCACTTCTGTCTTGCCATCTAAAACATCGATTACCACATCTGGTTTCGCGGTGGCTGTAGTAATGGTGTCTATCTGCAAAGTCTTGATATCATCTTTCCACAGATCGGCAGTGACCTCGGTGGCTTTGTCCTGGCCTGTACGGAGAGAGAACACCCCGTCCTTGATCTTCAGAAGCGGAGTGACCTCAACGCCGCTTGCAGTCATGTCGCTGAAATAATAACGGGGATATTCGAGGGCGTAGTCACGGCTTGATACCGAATTGCCATCCTGATCCACGATCAGCAGCCTGCTCTTGTTATCATTACCGCCGCTTTCGATTTTGTAGTTTTTTGCCAGATTCTTTATATTGATACCTGCGGTCCCAAGATCGAAAGTAAGGTTTTTGCCGTCGGTGGTAGTTGAGAAATTCTGCCCGGATTTCCATATGGCATAGGTTCCTGCGTCAAAGACTTCCCTGGCGGTGGTGTTGTTGCTGATGGACATCATGTCATCCTTAGTCAGCATTTCCCACCGGCCCTGCATACCGTCGCCGCCGGAGGCGCCTGAACCGAACAGCAGGAAAGAAGTCTTTTCATTGTCCGGCACCGGTGTGAAATTCTTTCCGTTCTGAGCTGCCTGATCATCGAATTCATCGGCGTAAGCGAAGGATATCCCGGAAAGGGCTACGCAAAACGAAAGAAACAACGCAAGCGATCCGCCGAGGATCTTCTGTTTCAAAGATTTGTTTTCAGATAATAAAATACGCATTTCTTATAGCTCCTTTCGAAAAGCAGCTCGAAATGCGTTGTTATAAAGATATCTCAAGACTACTTTTCAAACACGGAAGGCCTGACCGTTTCCGGTCAAACCCAGCGGCATCAGCCCGTAGTTTCCCGTAGGGCTTTCTGCTCGTCGTCTTATGTGTATTATCTCAAGACCACTTTACAAACACGGAAGGCACCGCGGTTTCCCGCTGATACCCATTGGCCCCGCTCCTTAGAAAGCCCTTAGGAGCTTCGGCTCGTTGTCTTTTATATTGTAATTAAATGATATAAGAGGGAGGGTATAAAGTCAAGAATTTTGTTGTCTTTCCAACGGGCGCGTTTGCTGGAAAACAACAGCCGGATACCGCCGGCGCGTACGCGCAGCTGCGATGAAAAAACACAACTTTACCCGGGAAGCGTCACTTCACCAGAGTGATCTCCCTGACCTGTCTTACCCAGTATGCCGAGTCGGATTTTTCGATTATTATCCGGCACGGGGCGCAATCTTCATCAAGGGGTTTTCCTTCGGAACCGAAAGAGAGCATGATGGGGTGCTCTTTAAGATAGTCGTTCAGCAGTTTTATATCATACCCGTCCTTGCCTTTGATGAGGAGCTTTTTCAATTCCTCCTGTTTTATGCCGTAGGGCTCAAGCACTGTGTCAAGCCACGGCCCTGTAGCGCGCACCTCGCCGATTTTATCGCTGGTGCTTTCAGTGGTGATTGTTTCACAGTCCATCTTTTTCAGATCCGCGATAGTCAATTTCACAGGCTTTTCGGCAGCACCTCTGATGGTGATCACGCGGTCTTTATATCCGCTTATGTCTATGTCATCCGGCTCGCCGCAGGCGGTAAGTCCCGCGATGAGAGCGATGCAGAGAATGAGGGATGCGGCTGTCTTCAATATCTTCTTCATAAGATCATTCATCCTCGATAACGTAAAGTTTCCCGGTGTCGGGGTCCTTGTATATCTTGCCCATTTCCTGAAGATCCTCTTTGGTCTTCTGGGTCTGTCCTGCTTTTTCCTTGATGCTGTCCACCTTGTAAGGCGTCTTGGTCAGGTCCACGTTATGGGCCGCGATGAGGGCGATGATAAGTCCGCACGCAAATACCAGCATAACGTCCACCAGGTTGGCGAGGCTTTCCATGGGACTTGTGCCGTCTGTCTCTCTTCTGCTTACTCTGAGCCGGTTCTTTCCTTTATTGATCCGCATTTTTCTTACCTCTCAGATCCTGAACGTCAAGGATGCACTCCATTATGGTCTCCAGGCCTACCATGTATTTTTCATACCAGCGGTTTCTGATGGCTGTGATTACGAAGGCCACAGCGCCGCTTATGAGTCCTGCGACTGTTGTGTCAAAAGCGATGAGCAGGGACTCGGAAAGAGTCTTCGTATCTCCCTGCCCCAACGCTATAAGTCCGGGACCCAGCGGTATCAGTGTGCCCAGAAGACCGAACATTGGAGCGATCTTGGCGATAACTTCGGAGAATTTCGTCCTCTTGTCGTAATGCTCCTGCTCGTTATAGAGCAGCTGTCTGGCGAGAGCCTCCCGGCTGTTGTCGGGAAGGTTGTCGCGGGTTATCAGTTCACCCAGAGCCTTTTTCTGACGGTTCAGCAGCGGGCATTTCTTGAAATACATCTGAAGCTGTGACGCGCCCATTCCCTGGATATCATCTATCACCTTGGGGATGCTGGCCTTCAGATGCCTCCTGTCGGCAAAAACCTCCACAAGGATACTTCCGAGAAGAAATATCGTGATGGCTATAAGCAGCAGCAGTATTATGATAGTCGGTATCTGCAGAGCTTCCGTTACTGCCCTGAGGGTACTTTTTACGACATCACCCATTTATTTTACCTCCTTTAAGTACATAAGCAGTCTTGCCAGACCTCCGGCTCCGATACACACACCGGCTCCGATCCCGGCGTAAAGGGGTGCGTTGGGATCATCTCCCTGCGCGTCCAGCGGCTTGGCATCGGCATCCATTTCCTCGCGGTCGAACATGGTCCCGCCGATGACTACTTCATGCAGACCTGTTGTGTCCAGAGTTTTAGTGCCGATCTTCTTTTTCTGCTTGTCTTTATCTTTATCCTGAGCTACAGGTTCCTTTTCTGTTTTCTCTTTGTCTTTATCTTTTACCTTGTCCCCGTTTTTGTCTTTATCCGGCTTTTTATCCTGATCTTCGTCCTGCTCGGGCTTTTTCCCGGAAATGCCGGTAACGGTCACTGATCTTGAAATGCCAGATTCAAGGTCGGTCACTGTTATGGTGACCTTTCCCTTCTTTTTGAAAGTCACGACGCCGTTCTGATTCACAGTGGCGATGGAAGTGTCGCTGCTTTCCCATTTGAGATTGCCGGACACCTTGTCCTCGAAAAGTTCCTGGCCGGTGAGGACTACGTTGATCTTCATTTTACTGCCGACTTTGACTTTGCGGCTTTTAAGATTCAGGGACATGTCCGTGACGGTAGAAGGGCTGCCGTACAGGGTCACGTCGATACCGAAAATATAGTAGGCGGAGTTCATTGAGGACCACGCGTTGGAAGCCTGTCCTTCCTTGAGAGCTGTCTGGCCGACGCAGAATCTGTAACTTCTGGACTCGTCCATGCTTGAGGGGCTCAGTTCTTCTGTCGGGCTCTTGGTTGCAAAACTCCTTATAGCCAATATGGCCGGGACAGTTGAAGAACCTGAAAGGGACCCTTCACCCGGAAGGGTAAGCCCGTCGTCGGTTATCTCATAGTTACCTCTCAGTTCCGGGTAATAGTATCTGGTGGTATTGACCCACTGGTCCATATTGAGAGAGACGAACCAGTTGTTCACGTTGGTCCCGTCGGTGGTCCTTAAATTCAGGGTCTGGACCGAACCGCTGTCGATGCCTGCGGCTTCCAGTACGGAATATATGGTCGGGCCTTCGGCTACTGTACCCATGACAGTGCCGACTCTGGTGAGATTTGAGTAGTAATGAACACCGCTGTTCATGCTTTCCAGCTGGCTGCGAGAAAGAGTGGCTTTTTCACGGTAATCTTTATCATCCCCGAAATATCCGACCCGGATCACAAGATCCTGTCCCGGGGTCTCTGCGTGTGCCGGCACTGCAAAAAAGCAAGCGAAAGAGCTTGCTGCAAGCAGCATGCAGAATATTACCGCAATGCACCGTATGATAAGATTTCTGACTGAAAATGCAGTCAACTTACCGTCTCCTTTCAGGAGCAGATAATCAAAATGAGGCTTCCGGTATTCCGGATCCCTGCAGGTCTTGCCCTGAACACAGGAAGCCTTTATATAGGGGATGAACGTTGTTTCGATAACGTCCACGTTGATATGATAGCAATTTATGGGGGATTTGTCCACAGCAAAAGAGACAGCGCAAGGCTGTCTCTGATCTTTTCTGTTTCAGCAAACGCGGGGAAAATACCTGCGCCGGCCTGCCGGTCCGGCTTAAGATCCGGCTATTTCTCCTCCAGCGAATCCTCTACCTCACGGATCCTGCCGCGGACCATCTCCTCGGGAAGATAGACCTGCCCGCATTCGGGGCAGCGGAGGACTTTGTGCTGGAGAGTTTTTTCCAGATAAACGAAGTTCGCTTCGAACTCCTGAAGTTCAACGTTGCATTTACTGCATGTCAAGGTCGACTTTTTTTCCATTCCAGACCGCCTCCAGTTCTATCTTTAATCTGTGGGAATACGCGTTTATCAGTTCGTAGACGCCGGGCTTATCAGTCGGTTTGTACTGGGCCCAGAAGGTGATGTATCCCATCTCCTTGTATCCGGTGTATGTGCCGGCCTCGCTGTCGTATACGTTTCTTTTGGTCCTTTCGCAGAACTCGACTACGTTCTCCATGTCTTCAACAAGGATCTTCTCCTTGTGGAGTTTGGACCTCATTTCGTCGCTCATGACGAGGGTGACTTTATGCTCTTCCATTTCTTTAAAATCCTCTCCCCAGAATTCTTTGAGAGCTTTCTTCTTAAGCACTGATCTGTTGTGATGTCTTTCGCTCCATGTAGGATAGGGCACACTGTTGGGGTCTTTGCCCAGCAGCAGATCGAGGATGTGATAGCTCTCTTTTCCTTCTTCTATAAAGGCGTCCCTGCAGTTGATGCAGTAGCAGATGTAGGGATCTTCGCTTTCTTCTATCCTGCGCTTGCGGACGAATTCCGCGAAAGCAGGATTGGCCGCTGAGCCCTGGCCGCCGTAACTGCAGCATGCCGAGTGGGCTTCCTGGCGCTTGAGCGGTTCAAGAGCGTAGCCGGCTCCCGAGATCACGCTGCGCACTGAATCACGCAGGTCATCCATTCCTCTGGTGGAGCAGGGGTCGAATATAGCGAATTCTCTTCCGCCGTCTCCCTTTGACGCAAAATCAGCGCCCCATTCGGCCATCAGGTCATAGAGGAAGTGATATTTTATATCCGGGAAGAACTTGTCGAACTGTTTTGCGCATGTAGCGCAGGCAAGTATCAGTTCGGGTTTTCCGAGAGACTCCCATTCGCTGCGGATACGCTCATTCTCGGCGTCCAGTCTGTCCGGATCTCCCGACCACTCGGCGGGAACTCCGCAACAGCCCAGCATAAGGCCTGTCTCAGGCTCGTGCTCAAGGATGTACGAATAGGCGCCTGTCACCAGTTCAGGGTCGGCCGCTCCCATCTGGCATCCGGGGAAGAAAGCGTATTTGCTGCTTTCGTATGACTCAGAAACTCCAATAGTTTTCGGCGCGTTCCTTACGACATTGGCCATAGGTCCGTTAGCGTGGTCCATATCGTTTAAGAAGAACTGATGCATGGCAAAAGCCATCTTGCCCTGCCTGTGGAGTATGCGTCTGGCTGCCAGAGCAAGCTGTCCTGTATTTATGCCCTCGGGGCAGATCTCCTCGCAGAGACCGCACTGGGTACATGTGTTGATCAGTCTTTTGGCGGGCTTGCCGTGAAGAAGGCTTTCGCCGTCCATTACTGTGGCGTCGATTTCCTTCTTGATCTTCAGGGGCCATTTGTCGTAGAAAGCCGAAAGGTCGCAGTACTTCATGCACGCGTCGCACTGGCAGTTCAGGCAGCGGTCGAGCTCAGCCTTGATCTCGTCTTCGCTGAAAACTTTTTCCTCTTCACCGGCGTCGTTTTCAAATGTGTCTGTAGGCTCGACTGCCGGAACGGCATCCCATTCCCGGCCGACGATCTTAGCTCTGGTGGTATCCGAGTGAATAGGATAATCCAGATGCTGCACCTGCATCCATCCCTGAAGGGCGTGTGAGATATTGAGGCCGTCGGCTATGGCGTGCATGGTATCGTGACCAAGCAGCGACCCGCCGGCGAAGATGCCCACATCTCCTTCGGAGCGGAAGTACCACTTGAAGCCGTCTTCCTGCTCGATGGCGTTTTCTATTACTCCAAAATCATTGCCGCCTTCTCCGGTGGCAACATATATGCTGTGAAAACCCTGGGAAATCAGATCTCCAAGGTCTGTGATTTCCGTGTTTAAGTGAAGCTGGTACTCTTCGTGCATCAGCTGTCTTTCGATATCCGCGATAAAGACTCCGGGGGATAGCAGGTCCCAAAGATGTCCGCCGATGCGGTCTGTCTTCTCGAAGATCTCCACATCGTATTTTCTTACAGCCATGCGCTGAGCCATGGCCATACCGCTGGGACCGGCGCCGATGATGGCTACTTTGCCGTCCTTCTTGGGAAGGTTCATTTCCCGGGGCTCTTTTTTTCTTGTTTTTGCGACCAGACTCCGTTCAAGCAGCCGCATCTCTACCGGACTGTCGGTATCTTTTCTGGGACAGCCGGACTTGCAGTACTCGGGGCAAAGTGATGAAACTATATCGGGGAAACATACCGCGTCCCTGTATGGTTTGAATGCCGCGTTAAAACTGCTTCTGCCCATCTTGTCGAAGAGGTCCATCAAAGGAACGTGAAACGGACAGGAAGAAACGCAGAAGGGAGGTTCGCTCACTATACAGTTTTCGAACTTTGTTCCGTAATCCTCGATGTTCGGATCTTTTTCAATTATTCTGATATCTTTTTCTTCTGTCATATCGATCAAACGCAGAACTTCTTTATGTTCTGCTCCTGCGGCGCGGGGCCGCGTTTTTCTGTAATTAAGTTGCATAGTCATAATGCCCGGGTTATGACATTATATCATGACCCGGGCATTTCTTAATAAGTCAAACCTCTATTGACATGCAGGTGTTTTTACCAGTCAACCGGGTTAGCCTTGAAGTCTTCGATCCTGTCATAGAGATCTGGTCCAAGGTAGTACGGTTTTGGTGCGTATGGTTTTTCACCCTTAGCGATTGCATCCAGACCAGCCTTGATCTTTTCAGGTCTTGCCGGGATCTCATGGATACGAACGCCGCATGCGTTGTAGATAGCATTGAGTACAGCAACGTGGCCGCTGGACTGGAATGCTTCGGAAGCTCCGGATGATCCGAACGGATTAGCTCTCTCGTCTTCTGGGTCATCAAGGTGGATAGCTTCATATTTGTCAGGTACATCGTTACAAGCAGGAACACCAAGTGTCAGAACGTTAGTGTGCTTCTTGACATCTTCGTAATCTTCGCTGAGTGCGAATCCGATGGAGTGAGACATTCCGCCGAATGCCTGTCCGTTTACGGAACCGATGTTTCCGATAGTACCAACTCTGTCTACGCAGCGCATTCCTGTAACTTTGACCTTACCGTTAGTTGTATTTACATCAACTTCTGCAATGTAGAAGCAGTATGTGTACATGATGTTAGGATCACCAACACCTGTGTTAGCATCCAGGTAGCAGAGCTCATCCCATTTCTCTGCCAGGAACTGAGCGTCATATCTGAGTGGGATTCCCTCAGCGACCATTTCGTCATATGTTCTGAGAGTTCCGTCTTCCTTAGTCATAGCGTTCTTCA
>JAUMVF010000087.1 GCA_030530305.1 Bacillota bacterium | reverse complement strand
AAGGAACGATTACGAGAAGGAATAATATCATGCGAAAAGTAAAACTTGGAAATACTGATCTGGAAGTGACTCCTGTCGGATTCGGAGTTATGACGATAAACAAGTTCCAGCTGGATCTTCCCCTTCAGGAAGGCGCTGAGCTTGTGAAATACGCCATGCAGAGAGGTATTAATTTCTTTGATACTGCCCAGTACTATGAGACCTATGACTATATACGAGAGGCGCTGAAAATGTATTACGCTGAAGATCCGGGCGCCCCTGCCCCGGTGATCTGTTCCAAATGTCTTGATGAAAGCTACGACGAGATGAAATACGCGGTCAGACAGGCGCTTGATGAGATGGGGCTTGAGCAGATAGATATCTTTCTTCTTCATGAAGTAAGAGCCGGAACAGACTTTGAAGACAGAGCCGGCGCCTGGAAATACCTCCAGGAGGCAAAAAATGAAGGTCTGGTGCGATATATCGGCATTTCCACACACAATGTTGCCGCTGCGGAAAAAATGGCTGAAATCGAAGAATGCGATATAGTCTTTCCTCTCATTAACTACGCGGGACTCGGGATACGGAACGGTGAAGAGGCCGGCACTCCTGAGCAGATGGCTGCGGCAATAAAGAAACTTGCGGATAAAGGCAAAGGCATTTTCGCAATGAAGGCTTTCGGCGGCGGAAATTTGACAGGTTCATATATAAAGGCTCTTGATTATGTATTCGGGCTTGAAGGCGTGGAATGCGCAATGCTGGGTATCGGCAAAAAAGAAGAAGTAGATACGATGATCGCCTATGCTGAAGGAACGCTCAGTCCTGATTACGAGCCTGATGTATCTGAGAAAAAGATATATATCAATCAGGGCGACTGTGAAGGCTGCGGAAGCTGTAAGGAACGCTGCCCCAACGGCGCTATCTTCTGGAACGATGACGGTCTTGCGGATGTGAACCATGACATATGTCTCACATGCGGTTACTGCGCCCCTGTGTGTCCCGTGAGAGCGATAATCCTGTATTAGTAATCTGTTTGATATGAAGTAAAGCTAATTATAACTGAAAGCTAAGTGAAAGCCGGAAGCATTGGAAACTTCCGGCTTACATTTCGTCTATTATATTTCCTTCGGGATCTATGGTCTTAAGACTGATGTCCCCTTCCTCATTTACCGTGATAGCTGTGGCAGCCGGGGTCAGTTCCCTTACGCATGCCATGCCGGTAATATCTTTTCCCTTGAACAGTTTATTCCCTGATACACCCATTAACTGGATGATGCCTGTTTTATCCGGATCGGTCCGGCAGTAGAAGTGCTGATGACCACACAGTATCATTTTCACGTTGTGCGCCTTCATGACAGGCAGGAAATGCTCCCGCATGAAAGCCGCCCTTTCACCATCTTCTATGGAGATGCCCGGTGAAAACATCGGGTGATGCATCACAACGAATATTGGTCTGGTACCCGCCGCAGCAAAATCTTTCACGAGCCAGTCCTGTACCAGCGGGACAGGCGCTATATCAGGTGCTTTGTAGTTCGGGTTATCTTTATTGGGAATACCTGTCCTGGGATCCGGGTATTCAGAGTTGTCCCACATCACATTGGTATCAAGGACAGCAAAGTGGCAACTGCCGTAATCGCAGGAATAGAATCTTTTCTCGAACCCTGCCGGTCCGTTCTCCGGCAGATCGAAACGATCCAGGTACTCTATCCCGTTCCTGCAGTCATGGTTGCCTATTGCAGCAATAACAGAAGTGTTCTTAAGAATATCACCTGCAGGCACGAAAAAGGCATCCCACCTGTTCTCTTTGCGGCTGCGCCTGATCAGATCTCCTCCAAGAACAAGAAGCCCCTCTTTCTCTTTGAAAGACGGGTCATCCGATGAACGGCCGTAAGCCATGGCGTAAGCCTTACAGATAAGACTGCGCCATGCCCTGTAACCATCCTGTTCTTTAAATTTGTCAGGCTCTGCGTCGCCTGCGTAGATAAATGTTGTTTTTTTCATTATGAGAAAATATATATTTCTTTGGTTTCTTCATCTATGCCCGCAAGAAGAAGACCGGCTTCCCTAGCGGTCCTGATAGCTCCGTCAGTTACCAGAGGTTTTGCCGTTGCCAGCGCTGATACTCCTGACGCAACTGCGGTCCTTACCATTGCGGTGCTTATCCGTCCGCTGGTAAAAAGAATACATGAAGACATATCTATGCCTCTGATGAGTCCCCAGCCCGCAGCCTTGTCCATGGCGCTGTGTCTGCCGGCGTCCTCGCTCTGATACAGTATTTCAAGATCATTGTATTTGAAACCGTCAGCTTTTATACGAACGATCATACAACTGTGGGAAGCCTTGGTCAGTTTACGCAGCGGTCGCTCAAGATCGAACCTTTTCTGTAGTTTAAAGATCCATTCCCAGTTGGACAGATCATTCATGTCAAGCGGATCAAAAAGTTTTCCGGCTCCTGAACGGGTATTGTCTTCGCAGGATGTCCCGGCTTCGACAAGAGCGGTCAGATTCCCTGCGCCATCATTAACATTGCCTTCGATCGTGACATTTTCGACGTTCCGGGTATCTTTCAGATGCCGTTCAGAAACAAGCCATCCTATAACAAGTTCAGGAAGATGTTCCGGGGTACAAGGGATATTCTGGAGATGCTCTCCGTTGAGGAATATAGATATGAAATCCTCCGTGACAGCCTGATAACCGGGATCTTCGCTTCTGCCCTCCCCGCTCATTCTCTTTACGGAAAGGACTCTGGACATATTATTTACTTTCTGATTCTCGATTATTTTCATGACGCTTTTATCCGCAGTAAACGGCTTTTACACAGTAAAATCTTTGTTCCAGCTTATATGAGCTATAGTCGATAATTCCTGATGGTCAAGTTTGAACATTGTTTTCCCTTTCTTTTCGAACGGGATGAGATGCTCGTCTATGTACCTGAGCATCTTTTCGTGCTGCTCTTCCGACAATCCCCCGGGAAGGCCGTAATCCATGGATTTTTCTAATGATGAGACAGCGTGTTCTCTTGATGAAAAACTTGTGCACCTGAATTCAGTCTTGATGAATTTCATGTCTGGGACAACGTCTCTGTCTATCAGTTCATTTATAACATAAAAGTAGCATCCGTATCCAGGACGTTCATAACCGATCTCACGGGCCAGAAAACGGTCGTAATTGGGTCTGGGCGTGTCCCACGCGCCTATGCATACCCTTCTCTTCGCAACTGATTCCAGATTCTTTATTCCCTGAGTAAGATCATTGACGATGAATGACCGTGACGAAATAGCAACATCGCATACGGGCAGATCCCTTTTGCTCCAATCCTCGTTCCAGTTGAGCTGTATCGGATGGATTCTGTCTGCAACGCCAAAATCTTCTGCTCCCAGCATAAGATATTTTAACATTTCTCCGCTGAAATCGGCAGCGTATACATCGTGCCCTTTTAACGCAAACGGAATCGAAAGGGTCCCGGAGCCACAGCCCATATCGAAAATGGTATCACCCGGTTGGAATTCCGAATACTCATAAAACAGCTCAACATATGGATCCGGTTTGCCGTCCTTGGGATCCTTTCTGAACCTTGGGGCAAAATTATCCCAGAATTCTATATTTTCAGTCTTTTCCGGCTCAAGATAATTGTCTTTCCACAGTTTGTTCCAATTAAAGTTTTCCATAATGCATCTCACTTACAGGATTTCAATATAAATATTATGTATACTTATCGGATTCTGCCTATTTCTTTCCTATGGAGTTCTTTACGAGTCCGTCATACTCATCATCTGACAAATCGTACTGGTAGAAAAGTTTGTAATACTGTTTGACCATGTCTTTCAGATCGTAATCAGCTTCATCAGGATAAAGCAGTTTGATAAGCCAGATCTGTCCCAGGAGTCTGTTGCATGAAGGCGGGTTGCCCATCCAGTCATAAGGACCTGCAGGAACTTCGTAAAAGTTGTTGTTTTTTACAGCGGTCAGAGTATTCCAGGCCTTATCCTTTTTTACGAACTTATAGTAGCTGTTCGGCGCGAAAATGATCACATCAGGATCCCAGTTGATCATCTGCTCGATATTGACTTCATTTCCGGTACCCTTGCTTGAAGGATCATCAAGAACCGCAACATTATCAGCGTATTTGTCAAGTATCTGTGAATGATATGAATCCTTTGCAAGTACGTTCAGACCGTCTTCTGCCGTACAGTACATTACTTTTGCCTTCTTATCGACGTTTTTAATTGCCTTTTCCGTTTCATCATAGGCACTTTTGCAGTATTCAGCCAGATCTGAAGCCTGATCTTCACGGCCAAGAAGCTCGCCAAGTCTTGTGAAAGCCCTGTCAAGATCGTCAACATTGGCATCTATATGTATTGCCGGAATATTGGTCTTTTCTGTTATATCTTCCAGATCAGATTTCATCGTAGGCTTTGATTCACCTACATCTATGATAACATCCGGAGACAATTTGGCTATCTCTTCATAATTGAGGTCATGATTTCCAAAGAACTGTCCAACTTCCGGAAGATCGAGATACTTTTTATCGATGTATTTTTTTACATCGTCACTCCAGGCGCTGTTTGTCGCGATCAGTGTGTCCGGCGCGATAGCCAGAAGGAAAATCTGCGCAAGCGGACCGGATGCGATGACTTTTTCGATTTTCTCAGGAACTTTTACTTCTCTGTCGCAGTCATCGGTGAATGAAATCGTTTTGACATCTTTTGAATCATTGTCTGCGGACCCTGAATCATCAGATTCATTGCCGCATCCTGTAAGACACATAGTTAAACTCATCATCAGTATTACGAGTACTGCTATGATCTTTGCTGTTCTGCTTTTCTTTTCCATGTTCAATTTCTACTCCTTTACTGCCGAAACCGGCACACATACCCGCAGAGCATCATCATAAAGACTCTGCACATCAACATCAACTCCGTAAAGCGACTTGATAAGGTCGCTGTTTATAATATCTTTAGGAGTGCCCTGCCCCAGGATCGTCCCGTCCTTAAGGGCCAGCACTTCATCCGCAAACAGGAATGCCTGATCCGGCTGGTGAGTAGCCTGCAGGATCGTATAACCTGAATTTGCCAGTTCTTTTATCTGCTCAAGCACTCTTATGGAATTGCCGTAATCCAGATTTGCCGTCGGCTCATCCATGATAAGTACTTTTGTATCCTGTACAAGGGCTCTTGCTATTAGAGCAAGCTGCCTTTCACCACCGCTTATTCTTGCAAAGCCTCTGTTGCGCAGATGTGAAATCCCCATCTTTTCCAGCGCTTCGTATGTGGCTTCACGCTGTTTCCTGCCTGGTGAAGACAGCAGTTTAAGACCTGCTGTGGTGCCCATGAGAACCATATCAAATACCGAATAGTTAAATGTCGGTCTGTATGACTGAGGGATATACGCTATCCGTTTGGCCATTTGAGAAACAGACAGATTATTCGTCGTTGTTCCGTCGATTTTTACTTCTCCGTCATAGCACCTGAGAAGCCTGAGTATGACTTTGAACAGTGTGCTCTTCCCTACTCCGTTTGGTCCGAGAAGGCATACCATTTTTCCGTCGCTTATATTGAAATTCACATCATGCAGCACCTGCTGATCCTTTTCATAGGAAAAACTGAGGTTTTTGATTTCGATACTCATGTCAGTTCCTCCTTTCTGGTCAGCAGATAAATGAAGAAAGGCGCGCCTATCAGTGAAGTCAGTATCCCCAGCGGGATCTCTTTAGCAATGAGTATACGCGATATATCATCTACTCCAAGCAGGAACAAAGCTCCGAGCACCATGGAAAGAATCATGAGATGCATATAGTTGTTCCCCACTATCCTTCTTGCAAAATGCGGGATAACAAGACCTACCCAGCCTATCATTCCGCTGACTGAAACGCTGGCTGCAGTTATAAGCGTTGAACAGATTATTACAAATAAACGCACCCGTTTTGTATCTACGCCCATACTGGCTGCTTCTTCATCTCCAAGTGTCAGTATATTGATGCGCCATCTTAGTAAGATTAGTGGTATGATACCGAGCAGCATCGGGATACACGCAAAGCCTACTTCACTGAGTTTGGCTTCTGTCAGGCTTCCCATGAGCCAGTATGTGATCTGAGGCAGCTGATCGTTGGGATCCGCTACCAGTTTCAGATAGGATGTACCTGAAGTAAACAATGAACTTATTACGATTCCACCCAGGATAAGCCCCAGTATTTTGCTTCCTGACGCGAATTTGCTAACCAGCATTACGAACAAAACTGTAATAAGGCTGAATGCGAACGCCGATCCGGTTATGAAGAAAGTAGTACCACCAAGAATTATCGCAAGAGCTGCTCCAAAGGCTGCTCCGGACGATGCACCAAGTATATCCGGCGCTGCCATCGGGTTCTGGAAAACTCCCTGATACGCGGCACCGGCCATGGATATGCAGCACCCTACCAGACATGCCAGCAGTATCCGCGGAAGCCTGATCGCAAAGAAAATGGCTTCTGTATTCTCATCCCAGAATTGTTCTATATGAAAATCAGTATTTGCGCCAAAAAGTGATAAGAATTTGTTCAGGACGCCCAGAAGACTGTCTCCAAGCATACCGATAAGTTCCAGCGGATGTATGGGATAACGTCCGATCAGAAAGGAGATAACAAAAAGAACGATCAGTCCGATCGTAAAACAGAATATTCTGAAACCGTATTTCCTGTCATCTCCCAGTTTTTCCATTTATACCTACTATCAATGAGTGTTTTTAACAGTTTGACTAGTTAAGTATATGAAATGTTTCATAACAAAAATGTTGTTTGAACAACATTTTG
>JAUMVF010000005.1:5731-36627 GCA_030530305.1 Bacillota bacterium | reverse complement strand
GTACGATTATCATTTTTCAGGTCCTTTCTTTATATGATGCGGGCTATATACCCGTTATTATCTGTTTTACCCGCCCCGTCCGGGCAGCGCAATAAAAAATCCGCCAGCTTCTGTTCTGCCTGCGGAGTCGTACTTCAAGGTCTCTCTAAAAGGGTTTTCTCAGTAAAAAGGACACCATTAACTCACTGCAGCAGAACAAACTTCACCTCTCCAGGCAAAGCCGAAATAAAAGTAATAATATGCTGCTGCTTTAGCGTTAGTTGTGAGCATCGGTTTGTTCCTTTCAAATGTTTCATGCAGGAAGGTAAACCTTCAGAAACATGAACAAAACAATTCTACCACTTCGGCAAAAGACTGTAAAGAGATTTTTCGTTTCGGGAAGGGAACTGACGGGGCGCTTTTTGTTTTCCAAATAGACAGTGTTTATGATATAATCAACTCACAGGTTATAGTTGTTTTTAAGAGGTGACATTATGGAAAATAAAAGCGTTTTAAAACACACCATAGGGGTGCTGGCTTTCATGCTCCTTTTCACTGCTGCGATTTTCCTTGTGGCAAACAGTTCATTTGCGCAAGACGAGGAAGAGCTGATTGATATTTCGACAGGAAAGATCATATTATCACAGAACTCTTACACCTATGACGGGCAGGCAAAATATCCGGAAGTGAAGGTAATAGTCAACGGAGAAGAGCTCAATTACTATGAATACGACTACAGTTATTCCGGAAATACCAAAGCCGGAACAGCAAAAGTCACAGTGACTGCAGATGAATACTATGGTTATACAGGCAAACTATTGTAAAAGTCGACGAAGACTTTTACAATCAAAAAACGGGCGCTGGGCAAGAGTCGCTTTTCTCTGAGTAAGAACGACTTCGTTTACAACGGAAAAGTCAAGAAACTGCACGGGACCTACACGTATACTGACGGCAGGAGCAAGTATATGAAGGTTGGCAGAGATATCAGGATCACACCTTCAAAGATCAAGAAAGTAGGCAAGTACAGAATAACCGTAAAGGGAATTGGAAACTTCACGGGCGCGCTGAAATATACCGTCACAGTAAGACCGAAAAACCCAAAGGGTGTGACACTGGCTAAAAGAGGCAAGAAAACATTCCGCGTAAAATGGAAGAAGGTTCCCGGAGCGACAGGATACTCAGTAGAGTACTGGAGCGATAAGAAGGGCAAGTATATAAGTAAAAACAGAAAGAAGAAAAGGTTTTTCGATGTTCCCGTAAACCCGGATTTCACCGGAACTGTCGTTGTATATTCATACAAAAAAGTAAATGGCAAGAAGATCAAGAGCACGGGCAAGTATTACTACAACGGAGTAAAACCTACAGTAAAGCCGAGGTTTGGTCTCAGGACAGAAGGAAGATCCTTCATTGTTAAGATGAAAAGAGACGGGTACTATGAGATGTGGACTGCCACAAATAAGAAGTTCACAAAGGATTTCAAACCCCTCACCTTCTACCGTTCAAAGAACGGAGAGTTCACCATTTACGGCGCTTCGTCCGGGGAATTCTACAGATACATCAAGATCCGTCACTACGTACCGACAAAGGGTAAGACTCTGTATGGTCCGTGGAGCAAGATCCGCAGGGCCTACTGGTACTGATAACGGCACATGTGCCGGCATCACCGCCCTGCAGCGTTGCTGAGCAAGGCTCGTAGAAAAGCACGGAATTGGTAAAACATGAAAAAAAGAGACGTCCTTTACTGTTCATACCGGGATGTCTCTTTTGTTATTTTTTTATTTCTTTGGAAGTGTGCCCATATCTGATGCCGGGTTAAGATCCGTTATTTCGGGGAAAACTGTACGATACAGTCTTTGACAGCCGGGAACTCTTCCATCACGGCAGCCTTCACAGAATCTTTGACAGCGCTGCACTCGGCGGCACTGAGGGAAGGCGGTACAGAAAGATTCATCTCAACGAAGATGCGGTTGCCGAAAAGACGGCTTTTCACAGAGAGGACTTCCGCCACGTCCGAAACGCCGTTTGCTGTTCGTTTCAGGGATTTTTCCATATCTTCCCCGGCGGATTTGTCCACCAGCTTGTTCACCGATCCGCGGAAGATATTATAGGAAACCTTGCAGACGAAAATGCAGATGCAGATACCGGCCAGAGGATCCAGTATGGAAAGTCCCATCCTGGCGCCGACGATCCCTGCCAGAGCGCCGAGAGACGAAAGAGCGTCTGCTCTGCTGTGCCAGGCTGTGGCCATAAGGGCGCCCGAAGAAAGGGCTTTGCCCGCTGCCCGGGTGTACCAGTACATGCATTCTTTGATGACGATACAGCAGATCGCTGTGATCAGGGCCGCTAGTCCAGGACTTGCGGCTTCTTTATATTCGCCGGATATGATGCTTTCGCCCGCGCCGATACCGATGGTCGCCCCCGTGATGAAGAGGACCACCGCAAGGATCAGGGCCGCGATGCCCTCCATGCGCTCATAGCCGTAAGGGTGGAGTTTGTCCGGTTTTTTTGACGCCAGTTTCACTCCCGCCAGCACTACAATGGTATCAAGAACATCAGATGCCGAATGGATGGCGTCTGATATGAGAGCTGTTGAGTGGCTGAATATGCCTGCCAGCATTTTCCCGGCAAAGACGATGATGTTCACCACCAGATTGACGATGGATACGCGTACTGCCCGGGCTGATCCGGCTGTGTTTTTTTCATTTGCTGTCGTTGTCTTCTCGTTTCCCATGCGTGCATTATACCACATGTTGCCCGGAAAAAGTATGCGTGGTATAATCTGACATGTAGTAAATTACGGCAGAAGACAGAAATACCCGGCCGGGAAATGGCCGGAGATACGACAGAAACTGCCGGTGAAAGGGAACGGACATGAGTACAGGTGTTTTTAGTCTGGTAATTTTCGTTGTGATGGTAGGAGGCGTCATCGGAGGCGTGATCCACTGGATCCACAGCGCGCAGTTTTTCCTTACCAGAAGAATAAAGAAACACGGCGTTGAAACTACGGCGGAGATAATCGAGGTCAAAGAAAGCCCGTTCCACGGGACGAAAGTAGCGTACATGATGAACCTCAAGTACGACACGCCCCTTGGAAGAGTAAAGAGATATTATAAAAGGATCATAGTCAAGGACAGAGTCGTTCCTTACAGGGATCTTTACGGAAGGTACTTTTATCAGGGCCAGCAGCTGCCCATCATGTATCTTCCCAACAAGCCGGACAAGTTCATAGTCACACACCCGGTGGAAGAAGAAGAAAAGAAGAAGATGAACCAGCTGTTCATAGCAGTCGTGGTACTCGTAGGTATTCTTCCTTTCGTAGTATACTGGGTAAAAGGACTTGCAGGATAAGGCTAACGGGGTAAAAAAGGGATAATGGCTTCACATTCAAGAGCAAAAAGAAAACAGAAAAAGAAGAAGAGCAAGACGGTGGCCCTGGTGGCCATCCTTCTTGTTGTGGCCTTCGGCGTGGTGACCTGGTTCCATTACAGCAGCCCGGATCCGGAAAGCGTGGCTGTGCCCGACTGGATAGAACAGGACTTCATAGCTAAGGACGGGCATTCGCGGACAGGGTTTGAGCTGCGCAAGGTAAAGGACATAGTTGTGCACTACGTGGCCAATCCCGGCAGTACCGCGGCGGCCAACAGGAGCTACTTCAATTCACCAAACTCGAACACAAGCGCCCATTTCATAGTGGGGCTTCAGGGAGAGATAATCCAGTGCGTGCCCATGGGAGAACAGTCTTCCGCTTCGAATCAACGGAATCCGGATACCATTTCCATCGAGGTCTGTCATCCGGACGCGACAGGGGAGTTCAGCATACCCACATACAACGCTCTGGTGAAACTGCTGGTCTGGCTCTGTCACGAGTTCAGGCTGGATGAGAGCGATATAATAAGGCACTACGACGTGACCGGGAAACTGTGCCCCAAGTATTACGTGGAGCACCCGGAAGAATGGGAGCGCCTTCTTAATTACGTAAAAGAGCGGCTGTAACGCCGCTCCTTTTTTATTTCTCTTCTGGTGTTTTTCAGATATTTGCTGTGATCAGGTCGCCGGCCTCCTTCGTGCCTATCAGTTTGCAGGCGTCCGGGTCTTTTTCATTGAGCATGATATCCGGCGTTCTGTATTTGTCTGCCAGAACTTTCTTCACCGCGTTCTCTATAGCGTCGGCTTCTTCGGAAAGATCGAAGGAATATCTCAGCATCATGGCTACAGAAAGGATCGTGGCCATGGGGTTTGCCTTACCGGTTCCCGCCAGATCCGGGGCGCTTCCGTGTACCGGCTCGTACATGCCGAAGTTGCCTTTTGCCAGACTGGCTGACGGCAGCATACCGATGGAACCTGTTACCTGGCTGGCTCCGTCGGACAGGATGTCTCCGAACATGTTGCTTGTCACGATAACGTCGAACTGTTTCGGGTCGCGGATGATCTGCATCACGGCGTTGTCTACATAGAGATGATTCAGTTCGACTTCCGGATACTTCTCGGCGACTTTCATTACCACGCTTCTCCAGAGACGCGAACTTTCCAGAACGTTGGCTTTGTCGACGCTGGTGACTTTCTTTCCTCTCTTCATGGCCATATCGAAGGCTACCTCCGCGATACGCTCGATCTCTTCCTCCGAATATATCTCAATGTCATATGCGGCTTCGCCCATGTCGGTCTGCTTGCGGCCTTTTTCGCCGAAGTAGATGCCGCCTGTCAGTTCTCTGACAACGACCAGGTCCAGACCGCCGTCAACGATCTCCTTTTTCAGAGGGCAGGCGTCAGCCAGCTCATCGAAGAGAAGGGCAGGTCTCAGATTGGCAAAGAGAGCCAGGCCTTTTCTCAGACCCAGGAGGGCTTTTTCCGGTCTCTGGTCTCCCGGAAGGTCGTCCCACTTCCATCCGCCTACTGCGCCCAGCAGAACAGCGTCGTTTTCTTTGCATATCTTAAGGGATTCTTCGGGAAGGGGCTCGCCCACTTCGTCTATGGCGCAGCCTCCCGCAAGAACTTTTGTGTAATTGAATTCGTGACCGAATTTTTCGCCTACGCGGTCCAGCACCTTCAGGGCTTCCGCTACTACTTCCGGGCCGATACCGTCTCCGGGCACTACTGCGATATTGTATTTCATATAAGTCCTCCTTTAATAAAGGAAAGCCCCGGCCTGCGAGGCTTCCCGATGTTTCATAAAAGCGCGCAAGCCGTCTTACCGGTCTTCTCTGAAGTACGGCAGACCCAAAGCCTCAGGCGGCTGGTTTTCTCTCTTGTTCCTCATTCCGGTAACGACCAGAACGATGATGGTTACAACATACGGAAGCATCTTGTACAGTTCTTTGACTGCCATGCTGCCGCCTGTCGGAACGAACAGGTAGAGAATGTAGAGAGCTGCGAACAGAAGTGATCCGAAGATGGCGATGTTTGGTCTCCACAGAGTGAAGATTACCAGGGCGATTGCCAGCCATCCTCTGTCTCCGAACGCGTCGTTGGACCATACGCCGCTGGCGTAGTCCATTACGTAGTACAGTCCGCCAAGGCCTGCGATCATACATCCGATGCAGACTGACAGGTACTTGTACTTGGTTATGTTGATTCCGGCAGCGTCAGCTGTTGCCGGATTTTCGCCGACGGCCCTGATGTGAAGGCCCGTACGGGTCTTCTTGAGTATGTAGGCTGTGACGAGGGCTATGGCTATAGCCACATAAGTCATGAAGCCGTAGGAAAGGAATATTTTTCCGAACCAGCCAAGGTCGTTGGCAAAAGGCAGCCCTTTGCTGAAGCATTCACTTGTCGCCGAAAGGGCGATGGACGGAACGTCGCTGTCTGTGAGCTTGATGAGGGACCCGCCGAAGAAATTACCGAAGCCCACTCCGAAAGTGGTCATGGCAAGACCTACAACATTCTGATTTACTCTGAGAGTTACAGTCAGGAAACAGAACAGAAGGCCCATCAGAAGGGAACCCAGCAGGCAGGCCAGAAGCGGCAGTATGATAGCCACTGCAGGATTGACATGGCCGCCGCAGCTCTGTTCATAGAAGAACGAAGCGATTACGCCGGATATGGCGCCTACGTACATGACGCCCGGAATACCCAGGTTCAGGCTTCCTGATTTTTCCGAAATAGTTTCTCCCGTACATCCCAGCAGGAGAGGAACGCTTTGAACTACCGCTCGCGGTATGAAGGATACTAAATCAAACATGTTCTATTCCTCCTTCCTTTTTTCTGAAATGCACTTTGTAGTTTATGAAGAATTCACATCCGATGATGAAGAACAGGAGTATTCCCGTCAGGATATCACCGAATGAATGGTTCAGCTGGAACGCGGTGGATATCTCGCTGGCTCCTCTTGCCATGAAAGCAAGAAGGAAACTGGTGGCGATCATGCCCACCGGACTGAACTGGGCCAGCCACGCTACCATGATCCCCAGGAAGCCTCTGCCGCCTGCCAGTGTGGTGGTTATGGTGTGGTCGCTTCCTGCAACCATCATCCATCCGGCCAGTCCGCAGATGGCGCCGGAAACCAGCAGAGTCCTTACGATGACCTTGCCGGTCTTGATCCCGACGTAGCGGGCAGTGTTCATGCTTTCGCCCACGACAGATATCTCATATCCGTGTTTGCTGTATTTAAGATATATGTGCATAAGCACGGTAACGACTGCCACCATCAGGATTATCAGCAGATATTTCTGGCCGCCGATATCCGGGAGCCAGCCTGCCATGCTGGTCTGATTGATGACGCCGACTTTTCCGGAGCCTTTAGGCACTTCCCATATGATGACGAAGAAGGCCACAAGCTGTATGGCCACATAGTTCATCATCAGGGTGAACAGTGTTTCGTTGGTATTCCATTTTGCTTTGAAGAACGCAGGGATCGCTGCCCAGATGGCGCCTGCCCCGACGGCTCCGATGAACATCACGAGGATGAGCAGCGGGTTCGGGAGCGTTTCGCCCAGGTAGAGCATGATCGCTGCCGTGACCAGGGCGCCGATCAGTACCTGACCTTCACCGCCCAGGTTCCAGAACTTCATTTTGAAAGCAGGGGTCAGACCCAGGGAGACGCAGAGCAGTATGGCAAGCTCTTTGCCCAGGATCCACACCTTTCTTTCGCTGCCGAAGTTGCCGTCGAGCATTTCCGAGAAAACGCTTATGGGATCCAGACCCGTCGTCAGTGTCGTGACGATGGCGCATACTATGAGAGCCGCCACGATGGCGAAAAGACGTATGAGCCAGGCCTGTTTCTGCGGCATATCGGAACGTTTGGTTATATGGATGAGAGGTTCTTTATTTTTATCCAACTTCTTCACCTCCCAGACTTGTCATCATTCTTCCGATCTGATGTTTCTCAGCCAGACGGCCGTCTACGATACCGCTGATCTTTCCGTCGCAGAGGACCAGTATACGGTCGCAGAGCTCAAGGAGCACATCCAGGTCTTCGCCGGCGTAAACAACTGCAACGCCGTTTTCCTTCTGCTGATTGATCAGATCGTAAATAGTATATGAGGAGTTTATGTCCAGTCCGCGGACTACGTAAGCGGAAAGAAGCACTGTCGGGGATGAGGCTATCTCACGTCCCACCAGCACCTTCTGGACGTTTCCTCCGGAGAGTTTTCTTACAGGAGTGGAGACTCCCGGCGTGATGACGTCAAGTTCGTCAACTACTTTCTCCGCAAGATTTTTTGGCGTCTTTCTGTCTGTGAATACAGATTTGCCTTTTCTGAAGGAGCGGAGCATCATGTTGTCGGTCAGGTCCATGTTGGCCACGAGACCCATGCCCAGTCTGTCTTCCGGTACGAAGGACAGGGACACGCCCATCGCGGCGATCTCCAGGGGATCTTTTCCGATGAGCGACTCGGAGCTTCCGTCATCCTGTACATATGAAATAGAGCCCTTTTCTATAGGCTGGAGCCCGGCGATGGCTTCGAGAAGCTCCTTCTGACCGCAGCCTGAGATACCGGCTATGCCGAGGATCTCCCCGCTGCAGGCGGTGAAGGACACATCGTCCAGTTTCAGCACTCCGTCCTGGGTCCTGACGGTAAGTCCGTCTACCCTGATACGCGGACGGGGGTTTACAGGTTCGGGCCTGTTTATATTCAGCTCAACTGCGTGACCTATCATCATGTTGGTCATTTCCTGAGCGTCGGTTTCCGATGTAATAAGATCGCCGATGAATTTCCCTTTGCGGAGCACCGCCACACGGTCCGAGATCTCTTTGACCTCGTGGAGCTTGTGTGTAATGATGACTATCGCTTTGCCGTCTTCCTTCATGTTGCGGAGAACTCTGAAGAGCTTGTCCGTCTCCTGAGGAGTGAGTACGGCGGTAGGTTCATCGAGGATCAGAATATCGGCGCCGCGGTAAAGCACTTTGACTATTTCCACAGTCTGCTTCTGGGACACCGACATGTCATATATTTTCTGTTTGGGATCTACGTCGAAGCCGTAAGTATCGCATATCTCACGGATACGTTTTGAGGCGGCTTCAAGATCCAGCTTGCCTTTTTCTTCCAGACCGAGAACTACATTTTCCGCGGCAGTAAAAACATCCACCAGTTTAAAATGTTGATGGATCATTCCGATGCCGTGTTCAAATGCTTCCTTTGGGGAGGCGATGGTTACTTCCTTTCCGTCAATGAATATCTGTCCGTGATCGGGGAAGTAGATACCGGAAAGCATGTTCATAAGAGTGGTCTTTCCGCTTCCGTTCTCGCCGAGCAGTGAGAGTATCTCGCCGCGGTAAATGTCCAGATCCACATTGTCGTTGGCGATGACGTCACTGCCAAAGGTCTTGGTTATGTTTCTCATGGAAACTGCTGGCAGACCTTTATCCATAATTATTGCAACCTTTCGTCAGTATATAACGAAGAGGCTCCCGGAAAGCCGGGAGCTCTTCGCATATAAGTTTAATTAGAATTTTGTGTCGAGCAGTTTGATACCGTCGATCTGCAGATCGAAGTAAGGAGCTGAACGGAATTCTGATTCGTGGAAGTATCCGTCCTTGATTACTTCTGTGTCAGGCTTATAGTCTTTGTCTGTGTCTACGTCAGCCTTGTAGGAATCAAGCTTCTTGCCCTTTACTGTGAATGCGGATGTGTCGAACACCTGTGTGTCGCCGGACTTGAGCGCTTCTTCAACTTCCTTGATCCTGTCTGCTGTTCCTTCAGCTGCAGCCTTTTCGTTTACTTCTGTCAGCTGTACGGAATTTGTATCAAGTGTTCCTGTCCAGTCTGTGTCGATAGCTTCGCCGCTTCCTGCAGCCTTGATAGCGTATTCATAGTAAGGCGCCCAGTCGATACGTGAGGAAACGATAAATGTGTTCGGACATGAATCTACAGTGCTTCCATTGTAGGATACGTCAGGAACGTTCCTCTTTTCGCATGCTGTCGGAGCTCCCATGGAGTCAGCGTGCTGACTGATCAATACGCAGTCACGGTCCATCAGCTTGTTGGCAGCTTCTTTTTCAGCAGTCTCATCATACCATGATCCTGTGAAAGTAACTTCCATTGTGGCTGTCTTACATTCTGATCTTGCGCCAAGGAAGAAGGATGTGTATCCGGATACTACTTCAGCGTATGTGAACGCGCCTACATATCCGATCTTAGCCTCGTTTGCCTTGATCTTTCCATCCTTGATCATTTCGTTGAGCTTCATACCTGCCGCAACGCCTGCCAGGTAACGTCCCTGATAGATGGAAGCGAAAGCGTTGTGATAGTTTTCAACTCCTTCTGTGTGGGCTTTTGTACCTGTTGAGTGACAGAACTGTACATCCGGGAAGTCCTTAGCGGCCTGGATCATGTAGTCCTCATGACCGAAGGAGTCAGCAAAGATGATTCCGCAGCCTGCGTCAACCAGTTCTGCTGCAGCGTCATAGCATTCCTGTCCTTCAGGGATGTTTGTCTTGATCTCATAGTCAACGCCGAGCTTCTCGCAAGCTTCTTTAGCGCCGTTGATGAAGTTGAGGTCGTAAGTTGAGTTCTCATCGTGAAGACAGATGAAGCCGGCTTTGATATCGCCTGCGTCTTCGCCTGAGTTACTGCCGCATCCAGCCAGCAGCATGAAACAGCTGAGAGCCAGTACCAATAACCAAATCAAACTTTTTTTCTTCATTTTTTCCCTCCTGCAAAAGCTGTTAAAAAAGAAAATGTTATTCCGCGCGGATACGCGCATCATAAGTGACAAAAAGTTATATCCGAATCTGTCATGCTGTCGATGCATGCCAGAGGTTCGACTCTTATACCCCGGCTGCGGAGCTTGTCGCCGCCGCCCTGAAACTTTTTCTCTATGGCTACTGCAGCGCCGACTACTTCAGCGCCCGCCATGGAAACTATCTTCACGAGGCCTTCGAGGGCGTTGCCGCTTGCCAGAAAATCGTCGATCAGCAGCACCCTGTCATCGGGGAGCAGGTAATCCCGGCTCACGACTGCCTGGTAGTCGTTGCCGTGTGTAAAGGAGTGTATCTCCGCAGAGTAGATCTCCCCGTCCACGTTGCTGGTTTTGTGTTTTTTGGCGAAAACAACGGGTATGTCCATGATCATTCCGGCCGCCGCCGCGATGGCTATGCCGCTGGACTCTATGGTGAGCAGTTTGGTCGGATGTTCATCCGCAAAAAGATCCGAGATCTCCTCCCCGATCTCCTTTAAGAAAACCGAGTCGATCTGCTGGTTCAGAAAGCTTCCCACTTTCAGTATCCCGCCGGGAAGGACCGTGCCTTCGGAGCGGATCTTTTCTTCCATAGCCCGCATGTGTAAAACCTTTCGAAATGGGATGATCACGGCTTTCAGAAGTCTCCGCGGGAAGCGTTTTGAAAAGAAAAAACTGTCTCTTTCAGGTACATAAATCAGGGACAGTTTATGATTCTTGATAGTCGCTGCTACAAGGCGCCGCGGTAGAAACATTCGAGCCGTTTATCCGAATTTATATCAAAATTTCGTATGCTTTTTTCTATACTAAAATGATACTTTAAAGCGGGTAAAAAGTCAATGAATACGGACCTATAAAACGGCATTATTTTCGGTTTTGAAAGGGAATTTTTTCAACGTAAATGAAGCGTCTTTAACGTTGCGGTTTACAGTGGTTCTGTGTTATTCTATAAAGTGCGGAAATATGCAGAAAATGATCCTGTCCCATTCGACAGGACATACGAAAGGAATGAAACAAAATGTCAAAGGAAAAAGGAACTTATTACATCACGACACCGATCTATTACCCCAGCTCTAATCTGCACATAGGCCATACCTACTGTACAGTCATGGCCGACGCCATGGCGAGATTCAAGAGAGCCCAGGGATACGATGTCAGATTCCAGACAGGCACCGACGAGCACGGACAGAAGATCCAGACCATCGCCGAGAAGGAAGGCGTTACGCCTCAGGCCTATGTCGACAAGATCGTGGCAGACACGAAGGAACTCTGGAAGACAATGGAGATATCTTATGATGACTTCATCAGGACCACTGAAGACAGACATATAAAGAGGGTCCAGGACATCTTCATGCAGATGTATAAGAAAGGCGATATATATAAAGGAAAATACGAAGGTCTTTACTGCACGCCGTGCGAATCCTTCTGGACAGAGAGCCAGCTGGTGGACGGCAAGTGCCCGGACTGCGGACGTCCGGTGGAGAAGGCTTCCGAAGACGCTTACTTCTTCGAGATCTCCAAGTATCAGGACAGACTTCTGGATCTCTTTAAAAACAATCCGGAATTCCTCCAGCCCGAAAGCAGAAGGAACGAGATGATCTCATTCCTGGAGCAGGGCCTTGAGGACCTGTGTATATCCAGAACAAGCTTCGACTGGGGCATCCCGGTGCCTCTCGATGAGAGCCACGTCATCTACGTATGGCTCGACGCTCTCACCAACTATATCACCACATTGGGATATCCTGACGATCCGGCAGAGTATGAGAAGTACTGGCCGGTAGACGTGCATCTGGTGGGTAAGGAAATCGTAAGATTCCATACCATTATCTGGCCGGCTATGCTCATGTCCATAGACCAGCCGCTGCCGAAGAAGGTGCTGGGTCACGGATGGCTTCTGCTGGAAGGCGGCAAGATGTCCAAGTCCAAGGGCAACGTGGTAGACCCGAGAGTCCTCATCGACAGATACGGGGTAGACGCCCTCAAGTATTTCCTCCTGAGAGAATACACATTCGGACAGGACGGGGTATACACCAACGAAGTAATGCTCAAGAGAATGAACTACGACCTGGCCAACGACCTTGGAAACCTTCTTTCCAGAACCGTTTCCATGATAGAAAAATACAACGGCGGCATCGTGCCTGACGCTGTCGAGCCGGAAGATCCGGAAGCGAAAGCTCTGGATGAAGATCTGAAGGCAACGGCTACAGGCGCCATCGACAAAGTGGAAGAGTTCATGGAGGACTTCAAGTTCAACATGGCGCTGGAGTCCATCTGGGTGGCAGTAAGAAGAGCCAACAAATACATCGACGAGACCATGCCGTGGATACTGGCCAAGAATGAAGAGGACAAGCCGAGACTGGATACAGTGCTCCACAACCTGGCCGAATCCCTGCGTATAGTATCGGTTCTGATAAACCCGTTCATGCACACCACTTCCGGCAAGATGAGAAAGCAGCTGGGACTGTGGTATGCGGAGCCTGAATGGGACGACGCGAGAACATTCACCATGATGTCCGGTGAAGAGGTGAAGAAGGGCGAGGCTCTCTTCCCGAGGCTGGATATCGATAAAGAACTGGAAGAACTGGACAAACTCTCGGGCGCGGAGAAGAACATACCCCTCGAACTGAAGGACGAGATCGTATACGACGATTTCGAAAAACTGGATCTGAGAGTCGGCACCATCGTTTCCGCCGAGAAACATCCGAAGGCGGACAAGCTGCTAGTATTCCAGGTGAAGATGGACACAGAGACCAGACAGGTCATCTCCGGCGTTGCCGAATACTTCAAGCCTGAAGACTGCGTCGGCAAGAAGGTGGTGGTAGTCGCCAATCTGGCGCCGAGAAAGCTGAGAGGTATGGAGTCCAAGGGAATGCTTCTGTTCGCCGATGATACACTGAACGGCAAAAACGGACTTGCCTTTGTAACTACCGAAGCTGACGACGGCAATCCGGTAACTTAGGATTCACAGCTGACACAGGATTCACAGCGGGAAAGAAAAATGTTTTTTGATTCACATACACATATCAACTATGACGGATACACGGAAGAGGAGCGGATGGCTCTAATCAGTGTCATCGAGCGCTCCAACGTGGACGCCGTTATGGACGTGGCGGTGGACCTGGTCTCATCGGTGCTGACCGTAAGTCATGTGAAAAAGCTGCCATGGTGCTACGGCGCCGTGGGATATCATCCCCATGAAGCTAAGGACATGGGCGATGATGAGCTTGCCATGATAAAGGGCCTGGCCCGGAAGGACAAGATCATGGCCATCGGAGAGATCGGGTTGGACTTCTTCTATGACCATTCGGAAAGACCGGTCCAGAGGGAAGTCTTCAGGAAGCAGATACGTCTTGCCAACGAACTGAAGATGCCCATCATCATACACTCCAGGGAAGCGGACAAGGAGACTATGGACATCCTCAAGGAGGAAGGAGCTTTTTCAGACGAGAGGAAAAGCTGGTTCCCCGAAAGACCCGTACCGGACGGCCCGGAATGGAAGGGCGCCGAAAAAGACGCGAGAGTGCTGCTGCACTGCTTTTCCGGAAGCCGCGAGACCGCCAGGCAGTATGTGAAACTGGGAGCGACTCTTTCCGTCGCGGGACCTGTGACTTACAAAAATAACAAAAAAACAGTGGGAGTCGTAAGCGATATCCCCATAGATTTCCTTCTGGTGGAGACCGACGCGCCGTTCCTGGCGCCGGAGCCTCTCAGGGGAAAGAGAAACGTGTCGCCGTATATAATCCACACGGCAGGAAAGGTTGGTGAGATCAAGGGCCTGACACTGGAAGAAACCGCAGAGATAACGAAGAAGAACGCAATGAGGTTTTTCGGCATAGACGCCCTGTAGTTTTCCGGACCCGGTCCCTGATGACATATATGCTGGAAAAAAAGATCCTCGAAACCATCAGAGAGAGGAAACTGATAGAAAAAGACGAGCACATTATCGTGGGCCTTTCGGGAGGCCCCGATTCGGTGTGCCTTTTTGATGTGCTGGAAGAGCTAGCTTACAAAGAAGGCTGGCACATTCATGTTGTCCACGTGAACCACAAGTTCCGTCCGGGCGCGGCGGAAGAAGACCAGGCCTACGTTGAGAAAATGTGCCTGGACGCGGGAGTGGACTGCAAGGTGTACGTATACGACTGCGCGGCCATAGCCGCAGAAAAGGGTATATCCTCTGAAGAGGCCGGCCGCAGCGCAAGGTATGAAGCTTTTTCCACAAGGGCTAAGGAGATCGCGATGGAATACGACGTTTCCATGAAAAAAATAAAGATCGCCGTAGCCCACAACTACAACGACCAGGCCGAGACGGTGCTCATAAGGATAATCAGGGGCACAGGAACAGACGGGCTGGCCGGCATGGACTATATCAGAGAAAAAAGAGACGGCTCATATATCATAAGACCGCTTCTGGGTATAAAGAGAAAAGAGATCGAAGCCTACTGCGAAAGCAGAGGTCTGCATCCGAAGACGGATCAGACCAACAAACAGGCCATATATACCCGCAACAAAGTCCGGCTGCAGCTGATCCCGTATATAAAGGAAATATTCGGTACAGACGTGACCGACGGTCTGAACCGGCTGGCAAGGATCGCGGGAGAGGACAGCAGGTTCTTAAAGAGCATGGCTGAGTCCGCAATGGAAGACATCATGGTCTCAGAGGAAAAGAACAAGATGGAACTGGATCTGAACAAACTAAAAGAGCTGGATCCGGCCATCATGTTCAGAGTGATAATGAAAGCCCTGAAGGATACGGGACTTGTACAGGATATGACAGCGGCGCACTTTACCGCGGCGTCGGAAATGATCCTGAACAGCCAGCCTTCAAAGCATCTGGATCTTCCCGAAGGATACTTCCTCAGGACCGGATACGATACGGTAGTCATCGGTAAAAGTGACGGTGATGATGACGACATGATGGTCAAAGCCAGGATCAAACGCGAGGAGATGCTCAAGAGCATGACGCTGAAGGTCTCGGTGGAAGCGGTAGGCAGCGAGCCTCCTGTAAAGACAAGAACGAAAGCCATATTCGACTGGGATACTCTCCGCAGACAGTACAGGGGAGACCTTGAGCCCAGTGACATAGTGCTCAGGACCCGTAAAGCGGGAGACTGGCTTTCTCTCGGGGACGGCCGGGGCAAGAAAAAACTCAAAGACTATTTTATCGACGCTAAGGTGCCTAAGGAGGACAGGGACTGGATCCCGGTCATAGCCGCCGGAAGCGAGATCCTCTGGATCGCGGGCGAGTTCACCAGGTACGGGGTCGATGAGGAGAAAAAGCCTCATCACCTGATAAATCCCATAAGGATAAAGAACAGATACTCGGGAAGCAATAAATATACCCGGGACACAAAAAATGCCCTCATCATTGAACTTGTTGGGGATATATGGTAAAATTTATACTCAAATTTGTGGTCAGACACAAAAAATGAAAAATTAACGGAGGTCCTGATTTGAAGAGACATATCGGTAGAAATATATTAGTATATCTGCTCATATTCGCAGCGATACTGTGTATAGCGTTTTTCTTTACCAGCGGCGGTTCAGAACCGAAAGAAGTGAAGTATTCAAAGTTCGTTTCCATGCTGGAGGATAAGGAGTTTACGTCCGTGACCCTGAACGATGACGAATACATAGTAGAGGGGAAGACCCACGGCGGCGCCAAATATGTTACTTATGTAGGCAACGTCCTCACTATGGACAGACTCAACAGCGAATATCTCACACCGCAGATAAAAGAGAACGGGCTCACCGTGAAATATGAGCCGCCGGAGAAATCCTCGGCTATCCTGAGCATGATACCTACCATCATCATGATAGGAGCGCTGGTATTCTTCTTCTTCATCATAATGAATCAGGGCGGCGGCAACGGAAAAGCCATGTCCTTCGGCAAGAGCCGCGCCAAGCTGCAGAAGAGTGGCGGCAGGAAGGTGACGTTCAGAGATGTTGCCGGTCTTGACGAGGAAAAAGAAGAACTGGAAGAGATCGTTGACTTCCTGAAGAGACCGAGGAAGTACCACGCTCTGGGAGCAAGGATCCCAAAGGGCATACTCCTTGTCGGTCCTCCGGGAACAGGTAAAACATATATTTCAAAGGCGACTGCGGGAGAAGCGGAAGTTCCGTTTTTCACCATAAGCGGTTCTGACTTCGTTGAGATGTTCGTCGGAGTCGGCGCGTCCCGTGTAAGAGACCTCTTTGAGCAGGCTAAGAAAAACGCGCCCTGTATTATCTTCATAGACGAGATTGACGCGGTAGGAAGAAAGAGAGGCGCAGGCCTCGGCGGCGGACACGATGAAAGAGAACAGACT
The DNA here is from genome assembly GCA_030530305.1 of Bacillota bacterium. Taxonomy (GTDB): domain Bacteria; phylum Bacillota; class Clostridia; order Peptostreptococcales; family Anaerovoracaceae; genus RGIG7111. The sequence goes on along the minus strand of JAUMVF010000005.1, from coordinate 20,230 downwards.
CTGAACCAGCTCCTTGTTGAGATGGACGGATTCGCAGAGAACATGGGAATCATAGTTCTGGCCGCGACCAACAGACCGGACATACTGGACCCGGCCCTCTTAAGACCGGGCAGATTCGACAGACAGATCGTCATCGGAACACCGGACGTAAAGGGCAGGGAAGAGATATTCAAGGTACACTCCAGGAACAAGCCTCTTGACGAAGGTGTAAATCCGAAGGTACTTGCCAGAAGGACTCCGGGCTTCACTCCTGCTGACATAGAGAACATGCTCAATGAGGCGGCTCTCCTGACAGCGAGAAGAAACGGCCTGAAGATCAGGATGGATGAGATAGAGGAAGCAATCACCAAGGTCATCGCGGGACCTGAAAAGAAGAGCAGGGTAATCAGCGACGATGAGAGAAAGCTGACCGCTTACCACGAAGCGGGGCACGCGGTAGTCGCCAGATCTCTCCCGAAGACAGATCCTGTACATCAGATAACTATAATCCCGAGAGGCAGAGCCGGCGGATTCACCATGATACTGCCTAAGGAAGATAAATACTTCGGAACAAAAGAGACCATGGAAGAGCAGATCGTGCATCTGCTTGGCGGACGTGTGGCAGAGATGCTGACGCTGGACGATATAAGCACAGGCGCCAGCAACGACATCATGCGGGCTACCGAGATCGCCAAGGAAATGGTGACCAAGTACGGATTCAGTGAGAAGCTGGGACCGGTCAACTACAGTTCTTCAGACGAAGTATTCCTGGGCAAGGATTTCACCAGCAAGCAGAATTATTCCGAAGAGACTGCCAACGAGATAGACGAAGAGGTAAAGGCTATCATCGAAAAGTGCTTCGACAGGGCGAAGAGCATCCTGACAGAGCACATGGACAAGCTGAAAGTCGTAGCCGAAGCGCTGCTTGAGATAGAGACCCTGGACGGCGAACAGTTCGAGAAACTCTACAGCGGAGAGCTGACAGTGGAAGAACTGGTACAGGATGTGGAGAAGAGAGACAGTGACATCAGAGACGCCAACGAGCGTGAAGCAAGAGAAGCTGAAAAGATACAGAAACGTCAGGAAGAAGCCGAGCGCAGATCCAGAGAGCTGGCGGAAAAAGCAGCAAAGCTCCACAGGAATAACGACATGCCGCCTTTTTACAGAACTGACAACGTCGGACTCTTCGACGAAAAAGAACTGAAGAGAAAAGCCAGAACAAGAGATCCGGAGGACAACGTTCGTTATTACGACGACGAGGAGCCGGTAAAGACTCAGCGCCCGGAAGAAAAGCCTGAAGCAAAGGCTGCGGCCGAAGCCCCGGAAACCCCGGCCGGTGAAACCCCGCAGACACCGGAAAGCGACGCGCCGGACACAAAGAATACAGATGACCAGTAAACAGCGCGCGAAGTGAGGGAAATACAGGAATGAAAGTCACGTTGAAAGACTGTCTTGAACTGAGCGTTTTCAGAGACGCCAGAGTCCTGGCGGGACAGAACAGCCTTACGAAGGATGTCCGTAACGTCTCGGTCCTGGAGGCGAAAGACAGCGAAGATGTAAAACTTTACGAAGGTGAAAAAGACCAGTTGCTGATAACGGGCTTTTTTGCCGTGCGTGACGATGTGGACGCCCAGTGCGCCATAGTGAAACAGGCAGCGGCCGACATGCATGCGGCTCTGGCTGTTTTTCATGTGGGAAAAGTCGTAGAGAAGATCGACGAAAGAGTCATAAACACAGCAGAGCTGGCAGGACTTCCTCTTATTGAGGTGCCCTATGACGAAGAGACTACATGCGCCCAGGCTATCACGCAGATCATGGCAAAGATCCTGTACAGCGACAACTTCAGCAACAGGCTCATTTCCAACACCATATTCCATCTGCTGAATTTTGAAAAACACAGCAACTTCCAGGCAGCCGCGAGACAGGCGGCTATAAGCAATAATTTCCAGCTTGTCATACTGAGCGAGGATTTTAATCCGGTATTCTCAGTGGAAACAAGGCATACGGTATCCATAGACGAAGTCGTAAAACTCGGACGGGAGAGACAGGCTGAAAAGCAGTCCGACCAGGTCTACACACTTGTTGACGTCAACGGCGTGCTCACCTACTGGGGCCCGGTCTCCATCGACGGCGAGACGTTCTTCATGTTCATCGTGGACAACGAGGATTCATATTCCGCGGCTGACATCACCAAGCTGGCGGAGATCATCGAGCTCGCCATGGGCATGTGGAAGTTCACTCCGGAGAGGGACGTAAAAGCCGATTTCATCAAGGCGCTGATAAGAGGCAACAAGAGTCTGGCATACTCTCTCAAGGATGAAGCGGGCGTCGGAGCCGACGAGATCGTCAGCGTTTTCATGGGCCACAACGTGGACAAGGGCAAAGTCCCGAAAATGATGGACCGGTTCGAGAAAGACGAAGAACTGAGGATAATGAAGATAGAAGAAGAGGAGGAGACCTACGGATTCATCCTTGATGAAAAAATAGAAGAAGGTAAAGGGGACCCGGAGGCCAGAGCCAAGTGCGCGGCTCTTTTCGACCGGCTCAAGGAAGAAAATGGCGTCAAGATATTCCATGTTACAGACGTGGACGGGATAGAAGGCGCGGGCGATGCCTGCAGACTCATCAACGAGAGCTGGGCTTTTGTCCAGAGCGTTTTCCCGTACAAGAGAGTCTTCACAAAGTATGAAATGGCCCTCGTAAGTAACTGCATCAATATACAGCTGCAGGGCGGACATGTGAAGAAGAACTATATGAAACTTCTGGACGTGTTCAGGACCATAGGGGAAAACAAAGGACGCCAGCTTCAGGAGACTCTGGAGACTTTCGTGCTGGACGCGGGCATGAACAGCGGAAAGACCGCCAAGATCATGGGCATCCACGCCAACACGGTCCAGTACAGACTTAAGAAGATAAACGAGCTTCTGGGCGTAGAAGTCACCGGGAACAGGATAATCCCGGGGCTTACCATAGCGCTGGCGCTGAAGAGGCTCGAGAGAGTTGTAAGCTGATATATGCAGCCGACGCGCTTTTGCGCGGCTGACGTATATTTGCCTGCTGAAAGCGGGAATATAAGTTAACACATTCAGATGACAGAGGAAAAGGAGAAAAACCATGCTACTGGCATTCGATGTAGGTAATTCAAACATAGTTCTCGGAGTATTCAAGAACGGGGAACTGATCCAGAACTGGAGACTGGAGACAGACAACAACAAAAGCGCCGACGAATACGGAATGGTGATAAGCCAGCTTTTCGCTTACGAAGGGCTCGACTTCAAAGAAGTAAAAGACATCATCATTTCAACAGTTGTGCCGTCCGTACTTTATACGCTCCAACACCTTTCGCAAAAGTATTTCAACAAGACAGCGATCGTCATAGAACCGGGCGTAAAGACCGGCCTCATGATCAAATACGACAATCCGAAGCAGGTGGGCGCGGACAGAATAGTCAATGCCGTTGCGGCTCATGCCAAGTACGGCGGGCCGGTGATAGTCATAGACTTCGGTACAGCCACCACTTTCTGCGCTATTTCAGAAAACGCCGAATATCTGGGCGGAGCTATCGCCCCGGGACTTAAGATCTCATCGGAAGCGCTTTTTGAAAAGACGGCAAAACTGCCCAAGGTAGAACTGGAGGAACCGGGCTCTGTTATCTGCAGGAACACGATTGAAAGTATGCAGTCCGGTCTGGTCTACGGACACATGGGCATGGTCGACTATATCATCAAGAAGATGAAGACGGAGATGGCGGAATACTGCTCGGGCAAAGACATCAAAGTCATCGCGACGGGCGGCCTTTCGAGCATGATCGACGCGGGTATCGATTCCATCGACTACGTTGACAAGATGCTCACCCTTGAAGGGCTGAAGCTGATATACGAAAAGAATAAGAAATAATGATTAGGCTCGGCAATGTAGAAATCGAGAATCCGTTCCTGCTGGCGCCGCTGGCAGGAGTTACAGACGCACCCATGAGAAGCCTGTGCAAGGCCCGGGGTGCGGCTTTAGTATACACGGAAATGGTCAGCTGCAAGGGCCTTTACTATGGGGATAACAACACGGAAAGACTGCTTATGATCCGGGAGGATGAGAAACCTGTGGCTTACCAGATCTTCGGAAGAGAGCCGGACATGATCTCTTTCGCGGTGAAGGATTTTTACAACAGGGAAAACGCGCTGATCGATATAAACATGGGATGCCCTGTGCCCAAAATAGTGAAAAACGGCGAAGGCTCCGCCCTTCTGAAAGAGCCGGATCTGGTATATGATCTGGTCTGCGCAGCGGTGAAAGCCTCTGAAGAGGCTGCCCGGGAAAACGGTTCCGGGATAAAACCCATCACAGCAAAGATCCGCGCAGGCTGGGATTTGGAAAACATCAACGCGGTGGAGATCGCTAAAGCCATAGAAGCGGCCGGCGGCGCTGCGGTGGCAGTCCACGGCAGGACCAGAGACCAGTTCTATTCCGGAAAAGCCGACTGGGATCTGATAAGAAAAGTGAAAGAAGCCGTAACTATCCCGGTAATAGGCAACGGCGACATTTTCAGCGGCGAAGACGCAGTGCGGATGCTGAAAGAAACCGGCTGCGACATGGCGATGATCGCAAGGGGCGCCCTGGGGAACCCGTGGATATTTGAAGAGGCTCTTGCTCTCTGGAAAGGTGAGACCCCTCCTGCGAAGCCGACAATAGAAGAACGCGTCCGGGTCATGAAAGAACACTTCACAGACCTGATGTCGGTTAAAGGCGAATACGCCGCGGTGCGGGAGATGCGCAAGCACGCCTCCTGGTACACCAAAGGGCTCCACGGCTCGGCAGCTATGCGGCGGCGTATCAACAGCATAGAAAACCCCGGTGAGCTGATTAGGGAATTTGAGGGCCTTGTAAATAAATAGCCCAACTCGAAGCGGTGATGCGGTGACCCTGTTTCGCGAAGCCACATTTTTTAATCCCTTTTTAAATATATGAAATAGGGATTAAAAGATATGAGTTTGAAGCCTCGTTTTTCCAAGGAAAACCGGGCGGAAGCCGAAAACAAGTGTTTTTACCAAAAAACGCATGGGATAATCGTTGAAAAATTAATCCCTTTTGCGTATATATGAAAAGGGAATAAAAGTTTGGGATTTGATTATTGGTGAGATGACAAAACTGCCGTATAATACGGCAGTTTTTTTAATACAAAAAATCTTAAGAGGATCTGCGGAAGTTATACCTTCGCATCCAGCCAGGAGGGTCTCATGTAAAGGCCTATCGGGAACAGATCGTAGCCCGTTCCTTTAAGATCATCCTCGAATTTCCGGAGGCATACGTCAAGTATCACCGGAATGCCCGTTTCTTCCGATACCTTCATGCAGAGTTTGTGGCCTTTTATCACGTCTTCCGGCCTCGTCTCAGCCAGCATGTGGGTATTATTGATTATGCCGGTCACGGGAAGTGCCAGCTCTTCTTCGATGGCTTTCAGATGAAAAAGCGCTCCTTCAGGTGTATCCGTTTCAAAACGGTTGGCGTTGATGATCAGACATCTTTCGACATCGTCTCCCTCGAAATACTTTATGAACTGCTTTATTATTCTGGCGCCGCTGTCGTTTCCGCCGATATCGACTACCGTGTTCATATCCGGGTCCTCCAGCGGAGTCCGGATCCTCGGCGTTATGGCAGGCAGATCTTCGGTAATATCAAATCCGTAAGTGTTGAAAATGACCGGAATACCTTTGTCCTCGAGGACCTTCTGGCGTTCCCGGCTTCTGAAGTAAGGATTGGCAATATCCATATCAAGAAGGGTCACATCGTGACCCTTGTTCTTCAGATATATGCTGTAGTTCACGGCAAATTCAGTCTTGCCGCTGCCGTAATGACCCATCACGGCGATCGTTCTTTTCATTCTTCCCATATGAGGGGCTGACACGATCGCAGACAATAATGAGCAATGGTTCATACAGTAAAAATCAAAAAATGTTAACTTTTTTGATTTTTTGGCTATTTTTTTACACAGTTTGGGAGTTTGAACGTGTTAACATGGATAAATTATAAAAAAACTGCGAAAAAAGGCGGGATTTTATCGGATTTGAGAAGTCCAGAGCACCGCTGTGGCAGGAAAATGCTCTCGAAATACAGTTTAGTGGGCAAACTGTGTGTTTTTGAGCGGAAAATATTAAAAAATTAACAATTTTGTTTTTTTCATGTGTGAAGGCAGCGTTATGGCAGAAGAGGTTTGATGAAATCTGCGATGAACCGGTGCCCCTCGACTGTGGGGTGTATGCCGTCTACGAAATCGTCAAAGTCAAGATAGGCTTCCTGAAGATCCATCACGATGCAGTCTTCGTTTTCCTCCGCGTATTCTTTCAGAAGATCGGAAAAAGTCCTTAAATGTTCAATGGCCGTGACATAATCCGCCGGCACCCATTCGGTCATGGCTCTTTCTCCGTCACATATGATGGGCGTAAGCAGTATAGAGGTAATGCCGTTTTCGCGGCACATGCCGCACATCTCCTCTACGAGATCCATGCACTGGTGCGGGGAAGTAAGTCCGGAAATAAAATCATTGGAACCTGTAAGAAGCATCATATAATCAGGTTTTTTGGAAATAACGTCTTGTTGGAACCTGTAAAGCATGCCCCGGGCAGTATCGCCGTTGACGCCTTTGTTGATCACGTCGTAATCAGTCTCTTCCCTGATCAGGCTGGCGAAACACTGGCTGCGCCTGTGGGGGAATCCGTTTACGATGCTGTTGCCGATACATACCATAAGGGGTTTTTTACTCATTTTAATTTCCTTTCTGTGCGCTTTCCGGGATTGCCCGGTGCAGATCTTAAAAAGCGCGTATAGCTTTGTCGTCGGCTGTATTCTAAACGGAAAACTTCGCAAAATCAAGACCCCGGGCAGAATCAAACGCTTGAACGTTGAAACGTTGGGGACAATCTGTATATATGAAAAAGTCCCCAACACTTTCCCGTTTTTGCAAGGAGCGTTCTTCACAGAGGTGGATATTTCTCCCGGTTGCGGGTATAATAGCACCAGGACAAAGGTAAAGCGAGAAAGAAGCGGCGGAAGGAAGCCGCGCGGGAGAGAGTGTAAGAAAAATGAGATACACATTCAAGCCATCGGGCGTATGCTCGACACAGATCGATTTCGACATTGAAGACGGAAAAGTGCGCAACGTACAATTCACAGGCGGATGCAACGGGAACCTGAAGGGTATTTCCCAGCTGGTCGAAGGAATGGATGCCGGCGAAGTAGCGGGAAAACTCAGAGGGACTCTCTGCGGATTCAAGAGAACGTCCTGTCCGGATCGGTTCGCCCAGGCCATCGAACAGGTGCTGGCGCAGCAGTAAGCCGGCAGAGGCGCGGCAATGCCGTGCTTAAACTCGGCCGCGGCGGAAGCGCATGCGGCGCTTCGCGAATAGCGCGCTCCACGAATAATGCGCTTCGCGGTTTGTGCATACTTGGTGAAAACCTCGATCGGCGGTTGAAAAAAAGCGGATTTGTTGTATAATTATATCTAGTGTTTTTATATGCAAAACAAATCCGAAAGGCACCATATGTCGAGCGAAGCAAAGCATGCAGCAAAAAGAAAAAAATGGGGAGACAGACGGGACGGGACTCTTGTCAGAGAAATGGACGGGGTCCATCATATCATGCCGTATCTGTTCCCGAGAAGAGCAGACAGCGAGGTCTACATCAACGAGCAGATGGATGTGACCGCGCTTCTTTCATTTCTTGAGAAGAAAAACGCAGAAGGCGCGGAATTCAAAACCACGCCTTTTCATGTAATAGTCGCCGCAGTAGGCAAACTGATATATCACAGACCGCTCCTGAACAGGTTCGTGGCCGGCAGGAGATATTACGACAGAAACAAGATAACACTTGCATTCGTAGTGCGCAGAAAATTCACAGACACTTCTGAGGAGATGCTTCTTGAACTTCCGATCACGGGGGAAACCACCCTTGAAGAAGTCAGTCGCAGGATAATCGGCGACGCGGGAGATCTGAAAGAAGGGGGTGGAAACAACATCGGAGACGCCCTTGATTTCGTGAAGAAATTTCCCCGGTGGTTCATGCGGCTGGTCATGACCACTGTAAAGATCCTGGACTTTTTCGGAAAAGTGCCGAGAGCGCTTTCCGACGGGGATCCGAATTTTTCCACGGTGCTTCTGTCTAACCTGGGAAGCATCAAGTGCGACGCGCCTTACCATCATCTCAACAACTACGGCACCAATTCCATAGTTGCCACCATCGGCGTGATCCACAAAGAACAGATATACAACGAAGAAGGACATCCGGAGATCAAGGATGTTGTAAATATCGGCGTAACGCTGGACGAACGTATAGCCGACGGTTTTTACTTCGCCCGTTCGCTGAAACTGCTTAATTATTACCTCAGGCATCCCGAGATACTTGAAAGACCTGTAAAAGAGGAGGTAGATTATGAATATTAAAGCCCCCTGGCTTGATTTTTACGGAAACATTCCTAAGACACTTGAATACCCGGATGTTTCCATGTTCGAACTGATCGAAATGAACGCGGGCCAGTGGCCGTATATGATTGCCTATTCCTTCGAGGGCAGAAAAAAGATATACAAAGATTTTCTGAATGACGTTCACCAGTGCGCAAAAGGCCTTGCCTCATTAGGCATCAAGGCGGATGACAGAGTGACCATCTGCATGCCCAATACGCCGCAGGGAGTCACCACTTTTTACGCCCTCAATCTTATAGGGGCCATTCCCAATATGGTCCACCCGCTTTCCGCGGAAGGCGAGATCGAATTTTTCCTGACCACTTCGAAAAGCAAAGCCATACTCGTTCTGGACGCTTTTTACCCGAAAGTAAAAGCCGTCAGAGACGCGTGCCCGGATCTTGAAACTGTAATCGTGGCGTCCATCGATACGGAGCTTTCGAAAGTCAAGGCGCTGGGTTTCAAGCTGACCCTGGGAAGAAGAATTCCAAAGATCGCAAAAAATGAAAACATAGTCCGTTATACAGAACTCATGGAGAGAGGCCTGGAGTTTTCCGGCGAATACAGAGTCGCGAGGAAGGGAAACGACCCGGCAGTCATCCTTTACAGCGGCGGGACTACCGGAAAAATGAAAGGCATAGTTCTGACCAATATGAATTTCAACGCCCTCGGACTGCAGACCGGATACGCCGGCCTGCGCTCAAGGGATGACGGCACGATCATGCTGACAATAATGCCTATGTTCCACGGTTTCGGCCTTGGAGTGTGCATCCACACGGTCCTCATATTCGGCGGCCAGTGCGTCCTTGTGCCACAGTTCAACGTGAAGACATACGCGAAACTTCTGAAAAAAGCAAAGCCCAATTATATAGCCGGCGTTCCCACGCTGTTCGAGGCTCTGCTCAGAAGCAAGAAGATGAAGAGGGTGAAGCTGGGACACCTGAAGGGCGTTTTTTCAGGCGGCGATTCTCTTTCCATAGAATTAAAGAAAAAAGTGGACAAGTTCCTGAAGGATCACGGGGCCCAGGTCCAGGTCCGCGAAGGATACGGAACGACGGAATGCGTAACGGCAAGCTGTCTTACGCCGCATGATCTGTACAAAGAGGGCAGCATCGGAATTCCGTTCCCGGATACTTTCTACAAGATCGTGGATCCCGAGACGTGCAGGGAACTGCCTTACGGCGAAGAAGGCGAGATCTGCATAAACGGACCTTCCGTCATGAAGGAATATCTGGATGAGCCGGAGGAGACTGCCAACACTCTCCGCAAACACGAAGACGGACACGTATGGCTCCACACGGGAGACCTTGGGACCATGGACAAAGACGGGTTCGTATATTTCAAGCAGAGGCTGAAGAGAATGATAGTATCTTCCGGATATTCTATCTACCCGTCCCAGATAGAAAACATCATAGATTCCCACCCGGACGTGCTCATGAGCTGCGTCATCGGAGTGCCGGATCCATACAAAGTCCAGAAGGTCAAGGCGTATATCGCCCTGAAGCCGGGAGTGCGCCCGACAGATGAGATCAAGGACGAGATTCGCCGGCACTGCGAAAAAAACGTCGCAAAATACGCCATGCCATACGATTTCGAATACAGGGATTCTCTGCCCCAGACGCTGGTGGGCAAGATCGCTTACACGGTGCTGGAGGAAGAAGCCAGAAGAGAGATCGCGAAGGATAATATAGGATAACAGAGCAGAACAAGACGAAAAAAGCCCGGCAGAATGAAGCAGACTAAATGAATCCGGTAAACGAGGCCGGCGAAAAAACAGACATAAAAAGCCCCGCGGCGAACGCGGGGCGCTTTTTATTTTTTGGTTACTTCCTGAGCGGAGCGTTTTCCGAAGGCCGCCGGTCAGAGGCTTTCCGTGACCGTGCATTTCCGCCAATCAGTGGCTGCTTCCCTTGAACTGGAGCTGTACATGAGTCAGGAAGTCTTTGGGAAGTGAGATATTGTAATGTTCAATATGATAAATCAGGTCCGATCTCCAGCCGAACACCCCGTCAGTCATGAGCGAAAATCCCGGGGAGATCTCCTCGTTTGTAAAAAGATCGAAAGCCCGGGCGCCGCCGTAAGCGACTTCCCTTCCGCACTCCTTCAGATAGTGGACGATCTTGTCTCTGTCATAATCTATCTCATCAACGACAGCGTCGTGGATGCTTCCGTTGTCAGCAAGCTGTGTGTTCATTTCCTTGTAAAAACCGATGTATCTCATTTTTCAGGTTCCTTTCGATGTGGTATTTTTGCGATTAGTTTACGGTGTCCGGACCGGCGTTCGCCGTATGTCGCGGCGGCTGCCCTTTCCGGCGCCTTTTAAAGTTTAACAACCGGCGCATGAGTTGTCAAATTGACGTTTCGCGCAGGCACGCCGCCCCACCGGATTTCCGGTTCGCAGGAGCGTGCCGCCCCGCCGATTTCCGATTTTTTTGACATAAATCTGGTTTTGTACTAAAATCTCTATATTAAGTATAAAGTCAGCACGGGAGGAAAAAGCCATGAGTCGCTGGGCAGATCAGAAGATATCCATAGCATTTGTGAAAATGCTCAGGAAACAGCCTGTAGACGATGTAACGGTAATAAAAGTGTGCGAGAAGGCGGGCGTGAACCGTCAGTCTTTCTACTACCACTTCAAAGACATGAACGAGCTGATCCAGTACATCGTCAGGAACAAACTTGAAAAATACATCCCTAAAGAAAACATATATCACAGGTGGCCGGAGTGCCTGGAGAAGATATTTGACTACAGCCGGAAGCACAAGTCAATTATTCTTAATATCTACAACTCATCATACAAGGCTGACTTCATCATTACGTTGAATAACTACAGTAACTTTCTGGTGAAGCACGCTCTGGAACAGTGCCTCAGGGAAACGAAAACGAAAATTGATAAAGAGGAAATCGCGTTTCTTGAAACAATCACCGGCCTGACCTTTGTCGGGATATATCAGCTGTATCTTGAAAACGGACTGACTGAAGATCCGGCAAAAGTTGCGTCATGGTGCGCGAAAGTATTCCGAGGTTCTTTTGGATTCATAATCGCGAAGTCGAAAGAATAGGATCGGCCGGAAAGCCGGAAGAACAGGAGCGCCGGCAGGCGCAGAAAACCCCGAAGAAATCCTCGCAGAGAGGCCCGGTAAAAACTTATAGAAGAACGGTAAAAAAACTGTAGAAAACCCCGCATAAAATGCGGGGCTGTTTTTATTGGAGCGGATGACGGGAATCGAACCCGCGTCGCCGGCTTGGGAAGCCGGAATGCTGCCATTGTACCACATCCGCACGCCGGGGTGCGCATTTAGTATATAAGATAAACGGGGCAGACGCAAGGGCGCTGGCTTTATTCATATAGATAGACAAGATGAGATGTGATAATATTTCAATAAGAGAAAATCGGAAGAAACAGCTACACGCAGTATATCAGGAAAGGAGCGCGGCATGACCGTCGGCGTGCAGCCGGGCGGGCCGCAGAAATGAGATATGGGCAGAACTATCTGGGCAATGTATTTCAGTGGGACAGGCACCACTGAAACTATGACAACACACATCGCAGAAGGACTCGCGGGAAAAATCGGCGCGGAAATGAAGAGTTTCGATTTTACAAAGCCGGGCGCGCGGAAGGAACCGGCCGTGTTCAGTAAAGACGATATAGTAATTCTGGGAACGCCGGTAATCGCAGGCAGAACGCCGAATCTTCTTTTGAAATATCTGGACACCATTCAGGGAAACGGCGCCCTTGGCATGCCGGTAGTCATGTACGGGTGCAGGGCTTTTGACGATTCACTGGTCGAGTTGAGAAATATCATGGAAAAAGACGGATTCCACACTTTTGCGGGAGCCGCCTGCGCAGCCGAGCATTCCATGTCGACTATACTCGGGGCAGGCCGCCCGGACGCTTTTGACATAAAAGACGCGGACAAGTTTGTGGACAGAGTTTATGACAAGCTGAAGGCATATGAGGACGGCGCGATGCCGGAGGCAGACTTCACTCCTGTCGCGGTAGACGGCAACGACCCTCCGGGACCGTATTACATCCCCAGGGATAAAGACGGCGGCCCAATCGATATCAGAAAGGTGAAGCCTGTTACTAACGAGAACTGCGACAACTGCGGAAAGTGCGCGGAGCTTTGTCCTCTCGGTTCTATCAGTTTTGAGGATTATTCGAAAGTAGAAGGCATCTGCATGAAGTGCTGCGCCTGCATCAAGAAGTGCCCGCAGGGCGCAAAGTATTTCGACGACAGGGAGCTCATCTACCACAAGACCGATCTGGAGAACCTGTTCGGCAACAGGCGAGCCGATAATTACTGGTTCGTATAGGACCGGAGCCGCAAACGCTCTAAACACATTAAAACACTACAAATGAGCACCTAAACCCACAAAAAAAGTTGCTGATCTCTGTATGAAATCAGCAACTTTTTAAAAGACAATCGTATATGGACGTTTATTCTTTTGGTTTTTCGTGGAAAACCATCACTTCATAAGCGTCATAGATTTCTTTTATCATATCATGGATCTTCTTTCCGATTTCTTTGCTGCCGTTATTATCATCCAGATGCAGCATGACCTCGGTCGCGTCTCCGATCTCCTTCATTTTTCCGCGGATTTCCTCGCCAATGTCAACCTGGCTCAGACCCATCATAGTATCTGCAGCCTCTTCGGTTTCCCGGATCTTGTCAGCTACATTTTTCTTCAGCTTATCAAAACCCGAACCGCTTTCATCTGAATGGATCATGGCTTTAAGCGCATCCTGGATTCCCGTGATTTTTTCTTTTATTATGTTATTCATCCCTGTTGACCTCCTCCGTTCAATCAGTTGTTAACACATGACCATGTTAACACGGTTGTTTCATTGATACAAGGTAATGATTATATAGGCCGGTTTGACCTGAAGCCTGTCGATCTCATCAAGCCGCCGATTCCTTGAAAATTGCCGGTTTTAGCCAGCCGGCTATTATCCTAAAGCTTGTCGATCTCGTCCAGCCAGATATTGGCGTCGGCGTCGCTCGGCATCTTCCAGTCGCCTCTTGCCGACAGGCTGACAGTACCCACCTTCGGTCCGTCCGGCGCGCAGTTTCTCTTGAACTGCTGCGAGAAGAACCTGTGGTAGAAGTTTTTGAGCCACTTTTTGATCGTCTCATCCGAATAATCGCCTTCAAAGGCGTGGCGCGCCGCGTAGTAGAGTTTGTACGGCGTCATGCCCCAGCGGATCGTGTAGTAGATGAAGAAGTCGTGGAGCTCGTAAGGTCCTATACTGTCTTCTGTCTTCTGTGCGATCTCTCCTGCCGCGTCAGGCGGAAGAAGTTCAGGCGAAATCGGCGTATCCAGAATTGCCTGCAGAGTGTCTGCCAGCTTCTGGTTGTCGATGCTGAATTTGCGGTCCGCGTCTTCGCCGCGGAGTTTGTGCGAAACAAACCATTCGATGATGAACCGCAGCAGCGTCTTCGGGATACCTGCGTTCACATTGTACATGGACATGTGGTCGCCGTTGAAGGTGCACCAGCCGAGGGCTTCCTCGGAAAGGTCGCCGGTACCGATAACGATGCCGTTTTCCATATTGGCGATATCCATGAGTATCTGGGTCCGCTCGCGGGCCTGGGAATTTTCATATGTGACGTCGTGGGTGTTTTCATCCTGCCCTATATCCTTGAAATGCTGAAGGACTGAATCCTTGATGGAGATCTCCCGGGTCGTCGTGCCCAGAAGTTCCATAAGGTTAAGGGCGTTCTGATATGTATGACCCGTTGTACCGAAGCCTGGCATGGTCACCGCGATTATGTCTTTCGGATCTTTGCCCAGCAGCGCAAAAGCGCGGGCAGTTACGAGCAGAGCCAAAGTGGAATCCAGCCCGCCGGAAAGACCGAGAACTGCGGATTTTGCCTTGGTGTGTATAAAGCGTCTTGCCAAAGCCGTGCACTGGATGTTGAATATTTCCTGGCATCTGTCGTTGGTCTCGCTGTGATCCTGCGGTATGAACGGCAGACGGACGAATTTGCGGTTGATCGGTTCGTCGTCTCTCAGCGCGCGGACAGGCTCCAGCCTTACATGTATGAATTCGCTGCTGTTGGAATATGCT
>JAUMVF010000005.1:0-5721 GCA_030530305.1 Bacillota bacterium | reverse complement strand
TCTCGCGCACTCTGTGTAGTTGTGGTTGTGGCGGCGCTGGTATTTGATTCTGTCGATGTCGATCTCACTGTAGGTGATCTTGCTCTTCATGCTGAATCTGTCCTCGTTTTCCGCCAGTATCACGCCGTTTTCCGCGATGATCGAATGTCCGCTGAATACCATATCGGTGGTCGATTCGGTGACTCCCGCTGAAGTGTAAACGTATCCGCAGGACGACCGGGTGCTTTCCACGTGGATCATGGATCTTCTGTAGTCAGGTTTTCCGACTGTGTCGTTTGAAGCTGAGCAGTTGAAGATCATGTGGGCTCCTTCGAGAGCCAGCTGGGATCCCGGTGAGATCGGCAGCCACAGGTCTTCGCATATCTCGACGCCGAATGTGAAACCGTTGTCCACATCGTCAAACAGGATACGTCCGAAAGGCACGTCCAGTCCTTTGATATTGATGCTGTCGATGTTTTTGATGATGTCGATTCCGGACGCGAACCATCTCGCCTCGTAGAATTCCTCAGAGTTGGGCATGAACATCTTCGGAACCACGCCTCTTATCTTACCGTTCTGCACGATAGCGGCGCAGTTGTAAAGATTGCTGTTGACCTGTACGTAAACGCCCAGGACAACGACGATCTTCATTCCCTTTGTCGTCTCAGCGATGCGGAAAAGTGATTTTATCTGTCTGTTGTAAAGCTGATGCTGGAAGAAAAGGTCCGCGCAGCTGTAGCCTGTGATGCACAGCTCCGGGAACACGACTATGCCCGTGTGATTATCTTCCGCTTCTTTTATCATTCTGATTATTTCGTCGGTGTTGAATTTTGTATCTGCCACTTCCAGTACCGGAACGGCGGCCCCGACTCTTATCAAACCAAGATCTGTTGCCATTTTCGTGTCCTTTCCCCCGGGCCGGTTGGCGCGGGTGTTTTGATAAGGGTATTATACACTATCATGGAAAAAATATCATCTGCAGCCCCTGTCCGCGGTATGAATCGTGCCGGTTTGAGCAGGAAAGATGCCCGTTTTCCCGACAGGCTGCCGGCCAGACCGTCTTGCACGGGGGTGTTATATTGGATATAATATTTTAAGCAGAAAACTAAAGAAGAAACGCGCGGGAAGGATGACCGGACGCGCGGAAAAAGTTGACCGGGTGCGCAGAAAAGGCGCCGGCCGGACGCGCGGAAAACAGAGGATGATATGAAGGAAATCTATCTTAACAATATTAATACAGGGGACGAGATCACGGACTTTTTCATGGTGAAAGCCATCGATGTCAAGACCGGATCCAACAACAAGCAGTATCTCGACCTTCTTCTCAGCGACAAGACCGGTGAGATCACAGGTAAAAAGTGGGACATTACCGACGAGGAGATACAGAAACTCAGCGCCGTCAAAACAGGAAGCCTTGTGAAGATCAAGGCCCAGGTGACCGAGTGGAACGGGATGAAGCAGTTCCGCGTTTTCAGGATCAGGGGCGCGATGGAGCAGGACGGGCTGGATACGTCCGATTATGTAAAAGCCGCGCCGGAAGACCCCCGCGAAATGTATGATTTCATAATGGGGAAAGCTCAGGCCCTTGGCGATGAAGATCTGAAGAAGCTTTGCGTCAGCGTTCTTCAGGACAACGAGGAAAAACTTCTGTATTATCCCGCGGCCCAGAAGAACCACCATGCGGAATTCGCGGGCCTGCTCTGGCATATGAAGAGGATGGTAATGAACGGCGAAGGGATCTGCAGAGTTTATACGATACTCGATCCGGATCTGGTGACGGCCGGCGTGATCCTCCACGATATCGAAAAAATACGCGAGATAAGGTCCAACGATATGGGCATATCCGACGGATACTTAATGGAAGGCATGATGCTGGGTCACATAGTCCAGGGAGTTCGCGAGCTGGACAGCAGAATGAAGGAACTGGGTTTTTCAGATGAGAAGAGAATCATGATCGAGCACATGATCCTTTCACATCACTATGAGCCGGAGTTCGGAAGCCCGAGAAAGCCCATGTTCCCGGAGGCGGAGATACTCCACTATCTGGACATCATCGACGCAAGGATGTTCGACATGGAAGAAGCTCTTGACGGAACAAAACCGGGCGAGTTCAGCGACAGAATCTGGACCCTCGACAACAGGAAGTTATATAAGAAAAGCGAGTAAGTGACCGGCGCGCCAGCCGGCGGGCCTGCTTTAAAGCGCCGGAGCGCAGGCCGATGATCGGCGCGAAAAGGGGATTTTCGAAGCATAATGACAGAGATCAGAGCAACACTGACAGATCTAATATTCCGTAACGATGAAAACGGCTATACAGTAGCCGTTTTTCAGACTGAAGACGGCGAGATCACAGGCGTCGGCAGTCTTTCCGCGTGCCATGAGGGAAGCACCTACCTTCTGCGCGGGGACATGACCGTACACCCCAAGTTCGGGGAGCAGTTTGCCATCAAGGAAGCTGAAGAGGAAATGCCCAAAGGCGAAGCGGGCATCGAAGCCTTTCTGTCATCAGGAATCCTGAAGGGCATCGGCAAGAAAACGGCAAAAGCCATCGTCGACAAATTCGGCGAGGACACTTTCCGGATCATAGAAGAAGAGCCGGACAAGCTCACCAGGGTCAGCGGCATAGGCGAGAAAAAAGCACAGTCAGTGGCCGAGGCCTTCAAAGAACACAGGGAATTTGCCGAGATCGCTCTGGCTCTGCAGCAGTTTGATATAAACGGCGGCTACGCCTTGAAATTATACAAAGTCTACGGATCGGAAACGGTGGAGCGCCTCAAGGAAAACCCCTACAGCCTGATCGACGATTTCTTCGGCATCGGTTTCCGCAAAGCCGACCGGATAGCGGAAAAACTGGGCGTGGAAAAAGACGACCCCTTCCGGATAAAAAGCGGAGTGAAATTCACCCTGGCCTACTACGCAGGCGAAGGCAGTACGTTCATGCCGGAGGGGCTTTTGCGCGAAAAAGCCGGTGAGCTTCTCGACGTTTCCACTGAGCGGATCGGCGAAGAGTTGGTTCAGATGACCTTCGAGGGGGACATTTTTATAGAGGAACTGGAAGGCCGCAGAGTGGTCTATCTTTTCCCGTATTACAGGGCGGAGCAGAACGTGTGCAGATGTCTGCAGATCCTGTCCGACGCAGAACCGAAGATGATCGGCACCGATGTGGAAAGTCTGATCTCCATGACGGAAAACGAAACAGGGATAAAGCTTTCGGAAGAGCAGAAATACGCGGTCAGGGCATCCCTGAACAAAGGCGTTTCCGTTATAACCGGCGGGCCGGGTACAGGAAAAACCACCATTATCAACACGATAATGAATATATTCGAACACAGCGGTCTCAAAGCGGCGATTGCCGCGCCGACGGGGCGGGCTGCCAAAAGAATAACTGAAACCTCCGGCAAAGAGGCTTCGACTATACACCGGCTCCTGGAGTACAGCTTTTTCGAAGGCGAGGACAACATGCGGTTTGGCCGGAATTCTGAAAACCCGCTGGATGTGGACGCGGTAATAATCGACGAAGCGTCCATGGTGGACCTGATGCTCATGAACGGCCTGGTCAGCGCGCTGAAGCCGGGCACCAGACTTATCATGGTAGGAGACGCGGACCAGCTGCCTCCGGTAGGAGCCGGCGCGGTCCTGCGGGACATGCTGGACAGCGAATACATAGATTCCGTAAGGCTGAAGGAGATCTTCCGCCAGGCCAAAGAAAGCCTCATCGTGGTCAACGCCCACAGGATAAACAGGGGCGAATATCCGGACTGCAATGAGAAGGGAAAGGATTTTTTCCTCATACGGGAACACAAGGAAACAGAAATGCTCCGGCTGATCAAAGACCTGTACATCACCAGGCTGCCGGCATATTATTCGGACGTTGTGCCCGAGCGGGACATCCAGGTTCTTACACCGACCAGAAAAGGCCGGCTGGGCAGCATCATGCTCAACAAAGAACTGCAGGAAGCGCTCAATCCGCCGGGACCGGGACTGGAGGAAAAGACTTTTGGCGACAGGACTTTCCGCGAAGGCGACAAAGTCATGCAGATAAAAAACAATTACCAGATGGAGTGGAAAAACCGGGAGGATTTCACCGAAGGCGAAGGCATCTTCAACGGCGATATAGGATACATCGTCAGCATCAACAGGGAGTTCAATGAGATGACCGTCCTGTTCGACGGCTGCAGATATGTGACATATGATTTTTCCCAGCTGGATGAGCTGGAGCTGGCATACGCGGTGACGGTGCACAAAAGCCAGGGAAGCGAATTCCCCATAATCATCATGCCGGTGACATGGTTCCCGCCGCTGCTGGCAACAAGGAACCTGTTCTATACGGCAGTGACCAGAGGCAAGACTGCGGTGGTGCTGGTAGGCTCAGAGCAGCGCATGCACGATATGGTGGACAACAACAGGACCGGCGACAGGTATTCCGGACTGGGCACAAGACTGGCGGGATATCTGAACGGCAGCACGCCTATGGACAATATTTTCACGTCCGGAGATTTCAGCGCTTCAGATGACTTCGGCGCTTCAGGAGAGCTCGGCGGGGAAGGATTCCTGTTTGAAGGCGGAGCGGGATCTCCGTTTGATGATGAATAGCCCGGTGCGAAATCAGCCGGGAAAAAATCAGAAAACAAGGGAAATAAAAATGGGAGAAAGAGATTAACGGAAAAACGAAAAAGGATGAAGAGATTATCAAAGATAAGAACGGCCTTGCTCGAGGCCGTTTTTCCATCGGATCTTTACTGCATCAGGTGCGGAAGGATCATCGACAGAAGCAGATACTACGGTCTGTGTGACAAATGCTCGGAAGGTATCAACTGGGTCGGAACCGATGTGTGTGATAGGTGCGGACGCCTGCTGGCGCGCCGCGGCCGGCCGGGCGGAGACTTCGGCGGCACATGGCACGAAGCGGATGATGATGAGCGGCTGTGCGCAGAGTGCCGGGAGAACGAGCGGTATTTCGACAAAGGATACACCTGCGCTTTTTACGGTGTCTACGCCCGTGAGATCGTGGCTGCCATGAAGACGAAGAACCGCCCCTGGATCGGGCGGAAGCTGGGGGAAGCCATGGCCGACCGGATGGCATATGAAGATGAGCCAATCGATCTGGTCATCCCCGTGCCGGTACACCGTCAGAGGGAAAAGAAAAGAGGATACAATCAGGCGGAAGTCATAGCCCGCCAGTTCGTTGAGACATATAACAGGAAACACAGCAAATCGGAGGATGCACGGGAGCAGGGCAAAGACCGGGAGGCCTCGGATAAAGCGGTTTTTCTCGACGCTCTCGCAAGGACTCGCGAAACCGCTCCGATGAAAGGTCTTGATGTGTGGGAGCGGAAGGCCAACGTCGAAGGAGCGTTCGAGCTGAAGCCCTGGGCTGCAACTATTATAGAAGGCCGCAGCGCGGTGCTTGTCGATGACATAATGACTACGGGAAACACTTTGAGCGAATGCGCACGGGTGCTGAAGGAAGCCGGCGCCGCCCGGGTGATAGCCGTCACCTTCGCTGCGGGCGGTGATATGAATGCCAACGATGAAGGATCGTGGTAAGGGCCGTGTCACACGGTAAAAAAAAGAAAATATGCAAAAACAAGTTTTTTGAAGCAGGATTTGCATATTTTTTGCGGGTTGAAAGCAAAAAAACAGACATATTTCCAGGAAATATGTTCAATATTACATCGTGTTTTGCATGTATCCCCGGAGTTTGGGGCTGGAGCCCCTGAAACAGGCCAAAAACTATGCAAT
>JAUMVF010000004.1:25389-37078 GCA_030530305.1 Bacillota bacterium | reverse complement strand
ATGGCGTTCATCGGAGTCCGTATATCATGGGACATGTTGAACAGAAAGCGGCTTTTTGCCAGACTTCCTTCCACAGCCCGGATCTTTTCCCTTTCAATGACTTCATGCTTTTTCCTGACCAGGTCCTGAATGTAAAGCATGATAAGCATCCCGATGAAAATAATAACGATCATTACGATACCGTCTTTCACCAGCGCCGACTGGGTCGCTTCTACGGTGTCTTTACGCATCAGCAGTTTCCCGAGCCACATGATAGCTGAATAAACCAGCAGCGCGAAAAGCACGATGCCCGAAACGGAAAGACCGCTGTATTCTGTGAGTTCGCTTCTCCAGACCGTCCGCCAGTAAAAAACAAACCCCAGCAGACACCAGAGTGAAAGCAGCAGGAACGCCTCGCTTCCCATGACGTCCAGCGCCGACAGGCCCGGAACGATCTGTACGGTAATGAATACCAGGGCCACTATCGTCCCGATGACTCCGGTTATATACATTTTCCTGTTGTTCTCGATCCTTGCGATCTTATATGTTGACGCGGTCGTATACCCGTAGGCTGCGATCGCGCCGAAGGACGTAATGTCCACGAACCAGGTCAGCGTGTTTCTCCCAAGGAGAGAAATAAGCACCGAAAGCACCATGATGAAAATGATGCTGTAGGTGGTCCTGTTGAATCTTTCAGATAATATACGGTCTTCCGCCATAGTGGAAAGCATTCTGATCACAGCTCTGTATCCGCCGATTATACCTGTCAGGATCGCGGCAAAAGCAGTCACGGTCACAATGACCAGTCCCGGCGTTCCTATAATAGCTTTAGCTGCCTGGAAAGTAGCTACGGAGCTGACTCCGCTCTGAGTGCCTATCTTTCTTATGTATTCCTGCCATGAAGAAAACCCGTCAGGCACTGCCGCTATACTCACCAGAGTAAGAGCTATATATACGAATCCGGCGAAAAGAATGGCCGCAACTATGACCCATTTTGTTTTTCTGACCGGAAATTTGAAATGGGCGGTATCGAAAGAAATTACCTCAAATCCCACGAAGGCCCATGGCATGAGTATTACAAGTCCTGTTATACCATAAGCTTTGCCCAGTCCCATGGTACCGAATGAAGACGTCACTTCATGAAGCGGTACATGAGGCAGGCAGAAGGCCACCGTAAGTATGACCCCTGCAGCCATCACTATGGCCAATATGGTCTGCATCTTCTGGAGCAGCGGCTTGGCGACGATGAACAGAAGCCCGACCGCTACCAGCGCAACTATGGAAAGCACTACTTCCATCACGCTCACCTGATTGCCCAGGATCTCATAATAAGTCCCCGCGCGGTGTCTGGAACCCAGCACCGTCCTTATAACTACGAAAAGCGCGCTGCCGTTCAGGAATATAACAGTCATATAAGAGAGGCATAAAAACCACGAGCACACAAAAGCGTGATCTCTGCCAAAGGCTTCCTTGGCAAAGGTGTACACTCCTCCCGTTCTGGGCGAACGCGCCATGAGATAACTGAAACATGCTCCTATGGCCAGCATGACTGCCATGCCGATGATCATGGCGATCACGGTACCGGCAGGACCTGCCACAGGCAGGAAAGTAGTTCCCGGCATTACAAGCGCGCCCCAGCCTACCGCGCAGCCAAACGCCATTGCCCACGCGTCTACAGGGGACAGATATCGGTCTAATGCTTTTTTGTTCTTATAATGCTCCATTACTTCGTCTTTCTCCCGGCCTTCCGGCCCGCATTAATACGCTCTTCCGGTTCCTTCACTTTTGTGACGGACGTCTGATTTCCGTCACTTTCTATGGATTTATCATTTTTTCAAGATTTTCAAATAAAACCTCCGGCTTTACAGGTTTACTGAGATGCACATTGATGCCTGCCTGCATGCTCTTCTGTACGTCTTCATCGAAAGCATTGGCTGTAAGGGCTATGATAGGGATGGTTTCTGAATCTTCTCTTCCCATAGATCTTATGATCTTTGTCGCTTCAAGGCCATCCATTACCGGCATACGCATATCCATGAGCACGGCGTCATAGTATCCCGGATCATGCTCCGCGTATTTGTCTACTGCTATCCGGCCGTTTTCAGCCAGGTCCGCTTCTATCTCTCTCATGGAAAGAACCATAACCATTATCTCAGCGTTGACATCCATATCCTCCGCAAGGAGCACACGCCGTCCTTTGAGATCTACAGTCTCCCTTTCCAGAGCTTCATTTTTGGAGCGGAACGCTTCGCGGAACTCATCCATAACGCTTCCGGCAAACAGCGGCTTGGCTACGAAAGTATCTACCCCTGCCGCTTTCGCTTCATCGGCTATATCGTCCCAGTTGAAGGAAGTAAGGATGATGATCGATGTTTCATGTCCTGCGACTGCTCTTATCTGCCTGGTGGTCTCCAGTCCGTCCATATCAGGCATTTTCCAGTCGACCAGTATCAGGTCATACAGGCTTCCTCTTCCTTTACGGATCTTTACTTTATCCAGACCTTCCTTTCCCGACAGGGCTGTGTCGCAATCGACTCCCACTTCACCGAGAACGATCTGGGCGTGCTCCAGCGCTATGCTGTCGTCATCTATGACCAGAACACTCATTTCGTGAGGTTTCAGTTCTCCTTCTTCACTGTCTATGTTCTTTCTGTCAGACTCGCCGAGAGTTACTGTAACTGTGAACGTGGTGCCCTTCCCTTTTTCGCTTTCCACTTCAATGTGCCCGTTCATGAGCTCCACGATACTCTTTGTGATAGGCATTCCCAGACCTGTGCTGCCGTACCTGCTGGTGGATGAAGAATCTTCCTGGCTGAACGCGTCGAACAGATGCGGCAGGAATTCCTTACTCATTCCTATTCCTGTATCGCTTACGGTAAATCTCAGGGTCGCCTTGCCGTCGAATTCTGCGGTCTTTTCGATCATTAAGTTCACTTTTCCCCCTTCGGGCGTGAATTTCACTGCATTGCCCAGGATGTTGATCATCACCTGTTTAAGTTTCATGGCGTCGCCGACATAGTAATCATCCAGGTGGCCTTTGATCTGGCAGTCGTATGTGAGCCCTTTGTCCCGGCACTGACCGCTTATGATGGTGTTCACCTGTTCTATCCCCTTCGCGAGGGAGAATTCTTCGTTCTTGATGGTCATTCGTCCCGACTCTATCCGGCTCATATCGAGTATGTCGTTTATGATGCCCAGAAGATGCTGGGCCGAGTCGCCCATTTTCTCAAGGTGGACCTTCACTTCGTCGGTAGCGGAAGGTTCGTTCATAGCTATATTGTTCAGCCCGATGATGGCATTCATCGGGGTCCTTATCTCATGGCTCATATTGGAAAGAAACGCTGTCTTGGCTTTGCTGGCATGCTCCGCCTCGGCAAGGGCATCTTTAAGCGCTTCACGGTTTTCCGCGAGTTCAGCTGACTGGAGCTTTTCGCGCTGTATAGCTTTCTCCAGTTCCCTGCGGTATTCTTCCTTTTCATCTTCCACTACGAAACTGTGAAGGACGCACGTTCCCAACATGTATCCCATGGCGTAGAACGGAAGCAGCGGGAAAAATACCTGGATGGCGATGAGGGCTACCATAGCCAGCCCGAACATGCCTATGGTCATATTACGTCTCTTTACAGCGCCTTCTGTCTTTGCCGTCTTCCTGAGTGTATACGCTGATGTAAGTAAGAAAAGGATTATCTGGATCGCCAGCGTCACATATCTTGCGGGCCCCGCGTGATATCCGCCGTTTTCATCGAACATGAACATGACCGGATAAAAGAAATTCGCCACGACTGCTGCGACTGCGAAAACAAGGAAAACCTTTCCGGCATTCAGCAGGAATAATCCGAATACATTCCTGTCTTCCAGATATATCACAACATATCTGGTCCACAGCATCACTGCCGCGGCCATAGCGATAAAATGAACCACAGTATCCGCGTAAAGTATGCCTGTCAGGCCGTATGAGTCAAGTATCCCCCAAAGCATATCTGTGATATAGTAGGCGAGAACGCCCAGCAAAAAAGCACGGTAATTCTTTTCTGTGACCGTGCGCTCTTTCCCTTCCGGCGCCCACAGAACATCTCTGTTGATTATGAAAAGAATTATTGTCGCAAGTATTCCGATTATCGAGTATGTCATACCTGATTCCCTCTCACATTATCCCGCTAAGGATGTGACGAAATTATCCATATACTGAAGCGATAATTATTGCGTGCTATAGTTACGTATTATTATACCAAAAAACCCACAGAATCACAATTTGAAAGCGATCAAACGTATAACGTCCCACTCCTTCCATACAATGAAAAGGAAGTACCGGAATACCCGATACTTCCTTAGAGTGTTTATTTAACTTTGATCGTGAAGATCACAGTCCGCGCAGCCGGATTGTAATCGGCGTTTCCTTTAGCTTTGACTTTCACTTTGACTTTATATACACCCTTCTTCAAGCCCTTCTTTACAGTGACCCTGCCGGTCTTTTTTGCGATCTTTATTTTCTTATTGCCGCTTAGCTTGAAATATGTCCTGGCGCCCTGCCCGGCTTTCACCAGCCTGATCACCTTCGAACGTGAAAGCTTTTGCGCGGCTTTCCTGACATCCGAGAATCTGACTTTGGCAGTCCTGCCTCTGACTTTCAGTGTATTCTTAAGGCCGACCATGCCGCTCAATTCAGTAGAACTATATCTTCCGTAATACTTTCCATACGCATCCGTAGTCCATGGGCGCGCCTTTACCTGATACCGCTTCCCGTTCTTCAGACCGGTAAGTTTGAGCACGCGGGAAGCTGAACTGAACGATTTCGTCTTCCAGGTTTTAGTGCCCCTGATCCGGTAGGCAAGCTGGTAATGACTGACTCCGGTGTATTTGAGATTACTTACTGTCACTTTCAGTGACCTGCTGCCTGTTTTCACTGCCTCGATGTTGATACGCGGTATGGTTATTCTGATCGGATAAATAATTGTTCCGATGCCGTCCACTTCCACCGTCAGATTAGCTCTGCCGGATTTTTTCGGATAGATGATCTTGCGGTTTATTGTTCTGCCGTCTTTAAATGTGAACAGCTTTTCCGCGCCTTCATCAAGAGTCCATTTGATGTTCAGAGGCTCCGGTGCTTCAGCATCCGCGCCACCTTCAAATGTCAACAGCACGTTTACCGGTGTTTCTTCTATTCCCGGCATTGGCGGTTCCAGCGAATTGTCGACTGTCAGATACATGTAAAGATCCGGCTTTTGTACGGCAAAGCCTTTGATCGGGAAGTTATCGATCGCCATGCCTTCTGTTTTATCATCCGCCTTCCTGAGCAGTGAGGACTGCAGGCTTTTGCTGCTGAAATCCTTCCACGCGCCGCCCATCATAAGGAAACTTTCTTTCTTATTGATGACGCCGGTTCCTCCGGTTCCTTCATGATCCATCCCGGAAGCCGTCTGCACGTTTACCGCATATTTGCCCTCCGGTGTTTTCTGTGTTACGACAATGGCGTATGACTGCCCTTTCATGACTGTGAACGGGTTCTCCAGCTTAACTTTATGGAATCCGCCGTAATCAAAGGTTTCTGTCACGCTGTCCATGAGCTTGCCGTCCACCGGCTTCTCAAAACCCTCCTGAAGGAGATATATGTCAAAGGTCACCTCTGTATCAGGATAGGATGTAAGGCATGAAACCTGCTGCAGTTCTTCGCAAACGCCTGCTTTGAATACATTCGCTGTACGCACAGTGTCTTTCACATTTGCCGCGTTGACCTCGCTGACAGGCATGAGGTCATGCTGATCCGTTATTTCCTTAACGCCTTCATTGATTTTTTCAAAGTCGAGTGCCTCCGGCACAGATATGCAGGTGTCGTAATATGACAGCCAGAAGTAGCCTGTGTGCTTGCCGGTTTCCGGATCCACTATACCCCAGTTTCCTTCGCCGTGGTTCGGGAATTCCTCCTCTTCGGAGCCCCAGCTGTTCTTCACAAGCCATGCGCCATCCCCCTGAGGAGTTGTGAGCTCAAGTGATTCCGTTTCATCCATACCGCCGATAATATGACGGAAGTTCTCTTTTGCGTAATTATCATCCCAGCCTACCACGCACACTGTATGCGTCGGTCCCATGAAATCGTAGGTATAATGAGCGAAATCGCTGTTGATGTAGTTGCCGCTGCCTTCCTGTCCCGGCAAACTGGTATCGGCTAAATAGGAAATCTCTACCGCGCGTTTCTGCAAAAGCTGCCGCTTGATAGCCACTGTTGCGGCCTCGTTATAACGATAAATACTGCCTGTATTTGTCGTTTCAAGAACCGCCGGCGAAGGAAGCATGTATGATTCGCGCAGGGCAAATGATCGTTTGAAGCGCAAAGACTCAGGAATTGACCAGTCGTCTTTTTTGCTGTAGCAGAAGTCCTGCAATTTGTCGCCATCCGGTTCTTTCTGTATGATCCCATTCTTGCCTTTGTACAGGAAAACGTCATTCTCACTCTCCAGAACAGGACCGGCGCCTGCAGAGAAAACGCTGGTGGCGGTCAACGCTTCGCCGCCCCGGCCGCAACGCTCTGAGGCGTCTTTGCCTCCCAACATTCCTTCACCGTTTTGCGGGTTTGCAGGATCATCAATTGGTGTTGCTGCAAAATACACCAGATGCTTTTCTGAAAGATCCATGGTGTCCGCTGTAAGGGACGTGAGGTTCTCCGGATCGCCCAGGATGCTTGTCTCCGCAGCTGAAATTGCCGCAAATCCCCAGCAACTGCCGAATGGGTGCTGGAGTTTGACCGGCGTAACGTAATTCCGGCCGTCCACATCACGCAGATCAAAAGCCTCGGGCAGATCTTCTCCCGCCCTGACTGCTTCTTTTTTTGCCGACTCCTGTGTGTAATCGAACGGATCATTCGATGGGTCAGCAAACTGTTCCGCGATCTGTAAGGCAATTTCATCGCTCTTATCACTCTGAACACTTTGTGTACTCTGATCGTCTCCCCCTGCCGCCAAGCCGTATGCCGGCTGCGCCGGTTCCGGAATGCAGGCAATTGCGAACAAAGCCGCGACAATCAGCGCTGTAAACCTGTTTGCTTTCTTCTTCATTTCAGATCATCTCTCGCTATCTGTCTGTTTTACAAATATTTTCTTGATTGTATCACCTTTTCATATTACACAAAAGATAATTGCAGTAAAAATGAAACCCCCGGAAGTTCAGGACCGCCGCGCTCTTTTAAAACGATCGTACAGCCGGGCCAGCAAGAACGATACGACCATCAGAGCCGCCCCATAGGCAAGGATAAACGGGTAGTCAAATACGATGCCCAGCATATAGCAGCAGACGGACTCTGTGAAACCGAGGATGAGCCAGTGAATGACATAGATCGATGTTATGTTTTTGCTCATTTCTATCGGGATCCTGAATTTTGACGCGCCGGTCTTTTGCAGCAGGAAATAGAATAACGAAAGAACCAGAAAATCGATCGACAGTAATCCGACGGCTTCCGGCGGACTTGCCACGTAGTACTCCCCGCCTTTGCTCAGGAAGAACGCGCCGAATCTGCAGGAACACGCAACATAGATGATACATACGGTGCCCGATGCGATAAGCAGCCGCTTGTACAGCAAATCCCGGTCCTGTGTTTTTTGAAGGATCGTGCCGAACAAAAGCCCCGCGGCGACAAAGATATACCAGTTGAAAAAGCAGAATAACGAGAAGTCTTCAGACGCAAAGATAAAAGCCCCGCAGACATAGTTCAGCACCGTATTCCCAGTGTCATAAAATGCCGCCGACGCGCCGATCGTCGAGAGGATCACGCTGATAACCAGGATCGGGACCGTTTTCAGTTTCAGTTTCATGAAAACACCGGTGGCGATAAAAGCCAGTCCGGCAAAATGCAATATGTCCGGGCAGAACAAAGCATCCTGTGCCATCAGGGAGAACCCTCCTGTCATGATGGCGTATCCCAGCGCGTAAATTCCGTACCGGAAAAAATTGAGCACATACCCGAGAAGAAACAGCTTGAAGCCCCTGCGGATCATATCTTTGGCAGTGTTTTTCCTTGAAAAAACCATTCCCACGCCCATGGCAAACATAAACCCATGCGCAGCAACGATATAATCACCGATGATATCATCGGCCATAAAATACAAAAAATCGTTCTCGTATCCGCTTCGATACTCGCCAAACCTGATGATCGGATGGCAGATCAACATACATACTATTGCAGTCGCTTTCAAAAGATCCAGATTGTATTGCCGCCCATGGATAGAACCGTTATTATCCGGCAAGACGCCTTCAGGTCCGGTATGGTTCATTTGCTCTTCCTCCTGCCTCTTTTTACGGTATTATCTCCTGACTTCTTAATACCTATATGAAGTATAACATGATGCGCGCAGTTGTAACGAAAGAAAATTACAGGACCTACATCGACTCGCTTCCGCTCGCCGTGTTAGGTCCGTATCGCGCCCCGCTCGTTCGACTCGCATTTCATCAGCCAACAAAAGAGGACCCCCCCAGGGTCCTCTTTGTTGTCTGGTGGGACTGTTGAGTCGCTACTCGAACTTTATCCCACGATTTTTTCAGTAGCATGCCAGTTCTTACTCCTCGCCAAAGAAGAGTTTAAGATCGTCCTCCACTGTTCCGATTCCGGCGATACCGAAGTTGTCAACGAGCACCTTGGCAACGTTCGGGGAGAGGAATCCCGGAAGTGTAGGCCCGAGATGTATGTTCTTAACGCCCAGATAGAGTAGCGCGAGTAGCACGATGACGGCCTTCTGCTCATACCACGCAATGTTGAAGGCGAGAGGCAAATCGTTGATGTCGTCGAGTCCGAATACCTCTTTGAGCTTCAGGGCGATCAGTGCCAGCGAATAGGAATCATTGCACTGCCCGGCATCGAGAACGCGAGGAATGCCACCGATGTCTCCAAGATCCAGCTTGTTGTATTTGTACTTCGCACATCCGGCTGTCAGGATGACTACGTCCTTCGGCAGCTTCTGCGCAAACTTTGTGTAGTAGTCTCTTGACTTCATTCTTCCGTCACAGCCCGCCATGACGACAAACTTGCGGATCGCACCTGATTTCACTGCGTCGACGACCTTGTCGGCGAGGGCGAATACCTGCTCATGGGCGAAGCCGCCCACGATGCTGCCAGTCTCGATCTCCTTCGGAGGAGCACATTTCTTTGCCTGCTCGATGATAGCGGAGAAGTCCTTGACTTCGCCATACTCTCCCTCAATATGTTTACAGCCCGGGTATCCTGCCGCTCCTGTCGTCCAGAGCCTGTCTTTGTAGGAATCCGCAGGTGGCACAATGCAGTTTGTGGTCATGAGGATCGCGCCATTGAACGATTCAAACTCCTCTTTCTGCTTCCACCATGCGTTTCCGTAGTTTCCTGCAAAGTGGGGATACTTCTTGAATGCCGGATAATACTGACCTGCCAGCATCTCGGAATGGGTGTAGACGTCAACTCCCGCATCCTTCGTCTGCTCAAGGAGCTGCTCCAGATCTTTCAGGTCGTGACCGGAAATCAGGATGCCGGGATTATTTCTGACACCAATGTCTACCGTTGTGATCTCAGGGTTCCCGTAAGTGCCGCTGTTTGCCTGATCGAGAAGTGCCATGCCGTCCACACCGAACTTACCAGTTTCAAGGGTAAGTGCAACAAGATCGTCCGCCGTGAGGCTGTCATCCAGCAGCTTTGCAAGAGCACTCTGGAGGAATGCGTCTATCTCCTCGTTGTCGTAAAGAAGCGCATTAGCATGCTTAGAGTAGGCAGCAAGCCCCTTGAGACCGTAAGTGATCATCTCGCGGAGGGAGCGGATATCCTCATTCTCCGTGGCAAGAACGCCGACCTCATCGGAATCAGCCTTCGCATCAAACTCGCTCTCATCACCGTTCCAAAGTGCCGCCGCAGGCAGTGCATCGGTCGAAGCAAGCTGCTTGCGCAATTCTTCCTTGACAGCCAAGGTCTCTTTGATTCGGGCGATGATCGCATCGCGGTCGAAGTTCGCATTCGTGATGGTGGTGAAGAGATTTACAGTTACGAGATGATTGACATCCTTGCTCACCTCTTTACCTTCCTCACGAATCTTCGTCGTGACGCAGGACAGTCCCTTCGTCACATACACCAGAAGGTCAAGCATGCCTGACAGTTCCGGCTTCTTACCGCATACGCCGACCTTCGTGCAGCCAGTGCCCCTTGCGGTCTCCTGACACTGATAACAAAACATTTCACATTTTTCCATTTTCGTAGTCCTCCTTTAGTCTTCTACTTTTACAAACATACTCTTGTCAACGGAACAGATCGGACAGACCCAATCATCTGGAATGTCCTCAAATACTGTTTCCGGTGCTATCCCACCTTCCGGATCACCGATCTCTGGATCGTAGATGTATCCGCACGGCTCGCATTCATACTTGTTCATACACGTCCTCCATTCCGAATAAGCCATGTTGCACCTCCTGTTATTCGTTATCTGTTTTTTCTGCTTAAACTCTATCGTTTGCAGCATTGGTTGTAAGTGGTTATAACCACATATCTCAAGCTTAGTCGAGAATCTTTCCGTCGCGCGAGACCGTCACAACCTGCCAAGGGATGAACTTACCGCTTGCCTGAAGGGCGTTCTTTGCCGCCTGCTCCAGCCCTCCGCAACACGGCACCTCCATGCGCACGATGGTGACTTCCTTGATATCGTTGTTTGCGATGATTTCGGTAAGCTTCTCCGAGTAGTCGATATCGTCCAGTTTCGGGCATCCGATGATGGTCGTTCTGCCCCTCATGAACTCCTCGTGCATATTTGCATAAGCGTATGCTGTGCAGTCTGCGGCGATCAAAAGCTTCGCGCCGTCGAAGAACGGTGCCTGCGTCGGAACCAGCTTGATCTGGCAAGGCCACTGCCCAAGGCGCGATGCCGGTTTTGCTGATGTGTGCGTCTGACCTTCAACGTCACAAGACTCTTCTCTGTTAAGCTGCATCGAACGCGATCCGGGGCATCCGCCATGTGCGTGATGCATGCCGCCCTCCTCCTCCATCTTCGCCATCATCAGCTTTCTTCTCTCGTTTTCGTCTTCGATTTTCATGATTTCTTCTGTTGTCATATTCATCGCCGCCTTTCTGCTTTCTT
Source organism: Bacillota bacterium (assembly GCA_030530305.1). Taxonomy (GTDB): domain Bacteria; phylum Bacillota; class Clostridia; order Peptostreptococcales; family Anaerovoracaceae; genus RGIG7111. The sequence goes on along the minus strand of JAUMVF010000004.1, from coordinate 26,027 downwards.
CCTGCGTTTTCTTAACAGCTGCATCGTCATATTCAGGAGCCTCTCTTTCCTCGAAGGTGATGGCTCCTGTCGGGCAACCCGGGAGGCAGTCGCCGAGACCATCGCAATAGTTCTCTCTCACGAGCTTCGCCTTGCCGTTCACCATGTCGATGGCACCCTCATGGCATGCCGTGGCGCACAAGCCGCATCCGTTGCATTTTTCTTCGTCGATATGAATGATTTTCCTGATCATGTCATCTACCTCCTGTTTTCCTTGTGTTTCTGGTTTGAGTTTAGTATTATGTGAGTGAGATGTATGTGGTTATAACCACGCAATAGAAATAAGGGTGGATTTTTTTATGGACGCAGACAAGATCAAAAAAACTGTCATTTTTCAGGGTATGTCCGAAAGGGAGATTTCTGATGCTCTGGAGGGGCTAAACGCGGTAACAAAGAAATACAAAAAGGGCACGACGATCCTCCATGCAGGCTCTACAACAAAGCGCATGGGATTGGTGTTGGAAGGCAGCGTGACAATAGAAAACAATGACATCTGGGGAAACAAGACGATCCTCTCCCATGTCGGGAAGAACCAGTTTTTCGCCGAAACCTACGGACTGCTTGCAGACGAGCCCGTGCTCGTGGATGTGGTGGCAAAC
>JAUMVF010000004.1:0-25379 GCA_030530305.1 Bacillota bacterium | reverse complement strand
GGATTGCCAGATTCTATTTCTAACGATCGGATTTCTTCATCGCAGCACACGAAAGCAGGATGCATGGACAGTAAAAATAATGAGCAATCTGCTCACGATCTCTGCCCATAAGAATCTCACGCTTTCCGGCAGGAGCTTTCACACGGCTCCAAAAACTATACGAGGGCGCGTCATGTCCTATCTGAACAGCGTCTCCATACAAAAAGGTACGACGAAATTCGACATTCCCTTCGATCGCCAGCAGATGGCGGATTACCTTAATCTGGAAAGAACTGCCCTTTCAAAAGAACTCCGCAAAATGAAAGACGACGGTCTAATTGATTTCCACAAGAATAACTTTCATCTCAAGGAGTTGCTTGAGCTTTAGCATCTCTCGTTTGCCATCTCCTCTATCAGAGGACATACCGAATCGGAGCCTACACCTTCAGTTATAACTCTTATTGCCTCTTCCCTTGTTCTATAACCCGAAAATCACAACAGCAAAAAACCGCATCCTGAACGGTCTCAGGTGCGGTCTTTTCTCGTGTAGTGATACACGAAATATGGAATCTTACTCGAACTCAAATTTTTTTATCTACAAAAGTTCGAGTAAGGAACTTTTGGTGGAGATGGCGAGAGTCGAAAGCAGTCGGGCGCCACGGGCTGAAGCCCTGCGCCCTTTGCATAGGACCTACATCGACTCGCTTCCGCTCGCCGTGTTAGGTCCGTATCGCGTCCCGCTCGTTCGACTCGCATTTCATTAGCCAACAAAAGAGGACCCCCAGGGTCCTCTTTGTTGTCTGGTGGAGATGGCGAGAGTCGAAAGCAGTCGGGCGCCACGGGCTGAAGCCCTGCGCCCTTTGCATAGGACCTACATCGGCTCGTTTCTCTCGCCGTGTTAGGTCCGTATCGCGTCCCGCTCGTTCGACTTGCCTTTTCTCTATGCAACAAAAGAACCGCGCACAGCGGTTCTTTGTTGCATGGTGGAGATGGCGAGAGTCGAACTCGCGTCCGAAAGCATTTCCACAGGAATTTCTCCGAGCGCAGCCTATGATCATTTATTCGCCCTCCGACACGCCCATAGGCAGGCCTGCCGGACGACTATCCCGTAAGTCCCTCATGCTGCCGGGAGTTCACATGAGGTTTTCCTGCATGGTCGTCGCCAGATCTCAAACCTGCAGGTGGATCTGAGCTGACGGTCGCGCTGCCTTACGCAGCAAATGCGAACTGTGTGTTTGTTTTTTTAGCGTTTATTTTAAACGTGCCCCTTTTAACGCAGACTGAGCAACTGCGGCTCGCTTATCCTGATTCTACACTCCCGTCGAAACCATAGACATCCCCACATCGATATTCAGTTGTCACAGCGCAAAACGGCATGCTCCCCGGTCTCCCGCAGAAATCGGCCGCTTTCCGCTTGTATTATACACTGCCTGAGGCAGTTTTAAACGTATCAGTCGTTCTTTGCTTCTTCGATCTTCATCTCAAGCTCTGCTATCTGGCTCTTAAGCTCATCGATCTCCTTGCAGTAAGCTTCCACTTCTTCGTTATCGATGTTGCCTCTCAGATGCTCATAGTGATATTTCCCGATCTTCTTTTCCACGTCATGGATGTCTGATCTTCTCGAAGCTATCTTCGCCTTGTACTTGCCTATCTCTATTGCGTCGCCTGTCATATCGGCTGCTTTTTCACCAAACTTCTTCGCTTTTTCCAAAAAATCTCCCATATCTTCCTCCTTATCTGCGTTTCGCCTGCCGCATCTTCATGTCGGCGTCACGCTTGGCGATGGCCTGCCTCTTGTCGTAGAGTTTTTTGCCCCTCGCAACGGCAAGCTCCATCTTGGCTCTGCCGTCCCTGTTGATATATACCTTCAGCGGGACGAGAGTCGCGCCCTTCTCCTTTGTCAGGCCGATCAGTTTGTCGATCTCCTTCCTGTGCATGAGAAGCTTGCGCGGCCTGAGCGGATCCACGTTGAAGCGGTTACCCTGCTCATAGGGACTGATATTCATCCCGTATATGAACACTTCCCCGCCTGTGATCCTGGCATAGCTTTCCTTTATGCTCACCTTGCCCTGTCTGACGGACTTTATCTCCGTACCGGTCAGTACCAGTCCCACCTCATAGGTGTCGTCGATAAAGTAATCGTGCCGGGCTTTTTTATTGTTTGCTACTAACTTTGTATCCTTCATGATTATATCATATGCCGCGGCCCATTACAGCAGACATATCTCCGAGAGAGGCCACAGTCTTACGAACGCGTCGCCTATGACCCTGTCCTGATCTACCAGACCTACCTCATTAAGTCTGGAATCTATGCTTACCAGACGGTGATCTCCCATTACGAACAGTTTTCCTTCGGGTACTGTGGTCTCATCCACTTCTCCCGGAGTCCCGCCCGGAGCGATGTAGTCTTCTTCCTGAAGTTCCCCGTTAAGGTAGACTTTTCCGCCTTCTATCTTTATGGTGTCCCCGGGTATGGCGATTATCCTCTTGATAAGAAGCTTGTTGCCGTTGCTGTCCCCGTTTCCGTCCTCTGCTTTCATATCGGAATGGAAAACGATAATGTCGCCTCTGTGCACCTTCCCGAATTTGTACGCCATCTTGTTCACAAGTACATAGTTGCCGTCATAAAGGGTCGGTTCCATTGAACTTTCCCGGACTATCGTAGGTTTTACGATGGCTGTTATTATGAGCACTATCACCAGAGCTATTATTATGTCTTTTATGAGCGCCTTCATTCGCGGCTTCCTCCTGTATGTTGATCTTTGATATGTTTATCCTGCACCGGATCATTTTCCGATGAGCTGCCGGGTTATCTCCCTGAAACGCGCGGGCGGCTCCGCCTCGACAGCTTGCCCGTTCAGATATGAAAGCGGCTCCTTCATATCCGCGAACACAAGCCTGTACGCGTGCAGCAGCTGGGTAGTAAGCCCCAGTTCATCTTTCATCTTCCTGTTTATTTCCGGGTCCCCGTACTTGGCGTCCCCGATGAGCGGATATCCTGCCCATGCAAGATGGACCCTTATCTGATGCGTCCTGCCGGTCATCAGCCTGACCTCTGCCAGCGTAAAACCGCCTCCTGTTTTCAGCGGTCTTACCAGTGTCTCCGCATTCCGCCCTTCATCTCCGTCTTCTTCGATCACTCTGGACGTATTCTTTTCTTCATCCTTAACAATCTTTCCCGAAAGACTCAATTCCTCCTGCAGCTCCCCGGCAAGTATGGTCAGATAGTATTTCTCCACCGCAGTCTTGTCGCTGAACCCGCGGCTCAGTTCTTTTGAAGCGGCGGCAGTCTTTCCGAAAACCACAAGACCGGTGGTGTTCCTGTCAAGCCGGTTGGCGGAAGCTATCCGGAATACCTTTTCATTTTCTTCGCTGTATGTGCCGGAATTCTCCAGATACCCCCTGACCTGATTGACAAGCGTCCTTTTCTTTTCTTTACTGTCACCGTGGGTGAGCAGCCCGAAGGGCTTGCCGGCAACTAATATATTACCATCTTCATAGGCTATATCAAACTGCTTTTTTGCGGTGGAAGTCCTGTTTTTTTCCCCGATCAGGGATGCCAGCTGCTCTTCACTCACATAAATACTTAGCACATCGCCTTCCTGCAGGACAGTTTCAATGGGCGCGCGCTTTCCATTCACCTTCACGTCTTTCCTGATCATCCTGTAGATCAGGCTGAGCGAAGCCTTCCTTAAGTATTTTTTCATGAAACGGTCGAGACGCTGTCCCCCGTCATTTTTCGTGATCGACACATTTACCATAGGGAAATTATACAACAGGCGCGGCTCATATGTGAAGAAATCTTCATAAAAAAAAGCCTTCAATCGTTTGTCTAATGCCGTCCGGTATGTTAAATTGTTTATAGGACTTAAGGAGGTACTCATGAGGAGTTTCAGAGATTCTTTTTACGATAAAAGTGACATTTTCATAGCGCTGATAATCATCGCTGCAGCCGCAGTAGTTATCGGCCTTCGTATCAACGCCATAATGGACTATCCGAAAACTGTGGCGGACACCGGCAATCAGGTGCAGACACAGGCAGAAGAGCCTGCCGACACCACCGCTTCAGACAAAGACAAGACGGCAACAGAGTCGTCCGACAAGAACAAGGATACAAAAGCATCCAATACCAGCGACAAGAAAGACAGCAGCAAAGACACGGATAAAAATAAGAAAGATTCAAATAAATCCGGCAACAAGAAGGTTTCTGACAAATCTTCTTCCGGGTACGTGACCATAAAAATCACCGATCTTGATTCATCTGCCGATATCACCGCCATGCTGAAGAAGAAGGGACTTATATCTTCTGCCAGCAAGTTTGAGCAGACGCTGAAGGATCATAAGCTTACCACAAAACTGAAATCCGGTACTTTCAAGATAAAGAAAGGCGCTTCGACGAAGGCTATTATCAAAAAGCTCACCGGGGAAAGTATATGACGCAAAACCGCCGCTTAGATGTGGCGGTTTTTCATAGCCGGGTGTATAATAAATATAGTCAGATGAGCGCTGCGGAAAAACCCGCTTGCGCGTTATGTGATACTTATTAAGGAGGAATCTTATGGCTTTAGTAACTTCAAAGGAAATGTTTGCGAAGGCGCTTAACAATGATTACGCGATCGGCGCATTCAATGTCAACAACATGGAGATCATCCAGGGCATAGTTCAGGCTGCGCAGGCTGAAAATACTGAACTCATTCTCCAGGTATCCGCAGGGGCCCGCAAATACGCGAAACCCGCATATCTGGTGAAGCTCGTGGAAGCAGCAATCGAAGATACTGGTCTTGATATATGTCTTCACCTGGACCACGGCGAAGACTTCGAGATCTGCAAGAAATGCGTGGATGACGGATTCACGTCAGTCATGATCGACGGATCAAAGCACCCCTTCGAGGAAAACATCAAAATGACGAAGGAAGTAGTTGAATACGCCCATGATAAAGGCGTAGTAGTCGAAGCTGAGCTGGGCAAGCTGGCAGGCATCGAGGACGCTGTAAACGTAGCCTCAAGAGACGCTACATTCACCGTTCCCGAAGAAGCGGCTGAATTCGTGGAAAAGACCGGAGTGGATTCACTTGCGGTAGCCATCGGAACCAGCCACGGCGCTTACAAATTCAAAGGTGACCCTGCCCTTGATTTCGACAGACTTATAAAGATACATGAACTCATTCCGGATACACCGCTCGTTCTCCACGGAGCCAGCACAGTGCTCCCTGAATTCGTGGAAAGATGCAACGAGTACGGCGGCAACATCCCGGGAGCAAAAGGAGTCCCTGAAGATATGATCAGAACTGCTGCAAAGCACGGCGTCTGCAAGGTAAACATAGACACAGACCTGAGACTTGCCATGACTGCTGAAATCAGACGTTTCCTGGTAGAGCAGCCTGCTGAGTTCGACCCGAGAAAGTATCTGGGCCCTGCACGTGATGCTATCCAGAGAATGGTACAGCACAAGATCAAAGACGTGCTGAACGCTTCAAATATCAAGTAACCATACGAAAGGATACTGCTGAATGCTGGTATATATACTCGCCCCATTCTATTTCGCGGCGTGTTTCCTTATACAAAAGCATCTTACATCATGGATAACGGCTTGCTGCGGCAACAAAAACAGCAAGCCGTTAAATATTGTAGTGTCCATTATTTTAATAATATGCACCCTGCTTCCGGTGATCGCCTTCTTCTGGCCGCAATCACCCATGAGGCGCACCCTATCCCTGGCCGGATATTTCTGGTTCGCCGTATTCATGTACGCCGCGGGAGCATGTATACTGCTCCTGATCATAGCTTTCATAGTCAGAAAAATCAAAAAGCTGCCGATGAAAGCGCCTGTCTTTCCGCGGCCGCTGAAAATAGTTCTCGGCGCGGCAGTTATAATAATTGTCACAGTGGTATGCGTAAACGGATACCTTCATACGAAGGATATAAAATCGACATATTACAACGCTGAGATCCACAAAGAGTGTGAGACCGCTGACCAACTGAACATCGTGCTCATCGCTGACATGCATATGAGCTGCGGCATAGGTTCGGAGGAAGTCGCCCGTATGGTCGGGATAATCAACAAGATGGATCCTGACATCGTATGCATCGCCGGTGACATTTACAGCAACGACTTTGACGATCTTGACGATCCGGACGCCATAGTGGCTGAACTCAGAAAAATCAAGAGCAAGTACGGAGTATACGCCTGCTACGGCAATCACGATGTGGACGAGCCTATCCTCGCGGGTTTCACATTTTCAACCTCAAAAGACCATCCGACCAGCGACCCGAGAATGGATAAGCTCCTCGGGGATTCAAATATCCTTCTTCTCCGGGATCAGATAGTAACTGCAGGAAAAGATATATACATAGTCGGCCGCAGGGACGACCACAAACCTGGTACGGAAGACGGCAAACGCATGTCTGCTGAAGAACTGACAAAAGGTCTGGATCTGACAAAACCCGTCATATTCATAGATCACGAACCTACGGACCTTGAGAACTGCGCCAAGGCCGGCGCGGACCTGGTGCTTTCGGGACACACCCACGACGGGCAGTTCTCCCCCCTCACTCTCACTGTGAAATATGTATGGAAGCACGGTATGGGCGAAAAAGACTACGGCGACATGACAGCCTTTGTAACATCCGGCGCCGGATACTTCGGCCCCGCCGTAAGGATCGGAAGCGACTCGGAAATAGTAAAGATCACGACTACATTCAAGCCGTGATCCTGTGTTTTTCTGTTTTTATGGACGCCCGAAGGCGTCTTTTTTATTGCGTCCGGATCAGGTTCATTCCCTCCGCGCTTTGAACGTTTCAGACTTGTACCTTTAGACGCGCTTTAAGTCTTATCTGTTCTTTCTGCGTGATCTCAGGATCATGAGATTGACTGCCAGGATCGAAACAACTGCCGCGATGATGATCGCTATGATCTTGGTCTTATCGGATACACCGCCCTTATCGCTGTCTTCATCTCCCAGTTCAGTGTCGGCATCTTCATCAGGCTGAGGCAATTCCTCTTCTTCCACGTCCTGCTGATCGTCATCATCGACCTTCTGTCCGTCTTCCTCATCGTCTTTGTCCTGATCGTCATCTGTCTTGCCTTCATCTTCCTGATCCTGGGTCTGAGGCTCTCCGGATGCCGCCGGAATGACTTTCACGGACGCTGAAGCTGCGGGATTTCCCATATCCATTTCGTCAAGGTCATACATGTCTGATGTCTTCAGCGAAAGCTTGCTGGTTCCCTTGCCTACTGCTTTGAATTTGATACTGAAGTTTATATCTCCGCCTTCTCCGCTTCCTTTGAGCTCGACTGCTCCGCCGTTGCCCTGGCTGCTTCCGCCGGAAATATATTTAAGGACAGAAGTATCGTACTTCATCATGCCTCTCACTCTTCCGATATAGTCACCGGAGTAAGTGACTTTTACGGTAAAAGTGTCACCCTTCGTCACCTGCGAGTCTGCGCTGATGCTCGCCGAGCCTTCTGCCGCCCACACATCGCCTGTTGAAAGAGGCATCACAGTCACCATCAGCGCAAGTACCAGCGCTGTTACCAGATATATGCTTTTTCTAAGATAAGCTGCTTTCATCTCTTCCCTCTGCTTTCCCTTTTTGATTCATATCCGTTTGTTCCGGTCTACTTCCTGGTTATTATCAGTTTGTATTTCTTCGTCTTTCCGCTCGTGGCCCTGACTTTCACATACTTGACATTCTCGCCTTTTACAAGAGCCACCGTTCCGGTTCCGCTCACAGTGGCTTTGCTGTTGTGGGCCCTTGCAACGATCTCCACCTTCGAAACATCTGCCGGCACTTTGACCCGGTACGTTTTCGTATAGCGGTTGAAGGACGGGCTCTTGCTGTAGCCTGTCACCTTCAGACTCTTCAAGTAATAGTCGTTGTTGCCCTTGCATACCGGATAGCGGCACTTGGTCGAAGGCATATCCTTGTAGATCGGTATGTAGAATATCATAGGATATTTATCACTCTTCAGATATGCTCTCTTAAGTATCCTGCCCTCGTCTCTCGCCGCGAATACCGCGGTAGAGTACTGATGCTTTGGCAGATACGAATCGCCGTTCATTGCGTTGAACTTCTTGAGATAATACGTGTTCTGCTTATTATCTATATATCCCGCCTTATAGAAAAGCGCTCCGCCTTTCAGTGATTTTGTCTTGCTGGTCCAGGGACGTCCGTAGGTGGTGGCTCCGACGCCAGCGCCCTTGGCCCACCAGAGACCGTGTGTCACGGCGGACATGGTCGATGTCGTGTAGGCGCCGATATTGAAGTGGTTGTATATGCCCTTGTAGCCTTTCACATTGCCTGAAATCAGGCCGCTGCCGCCTCTCCATCCCTGTTCCATCACTACCATAGCGGTGATGACGTTAGGGTTGACGCCTGCGCCTTTTCCGGCGTTATACAGGCAGTCGACATATGTATCTGTGTTCATGAAGCAGTAGCTCACTGACGAAACTATGCTCCTTATAGTCTTTTTGTTCTGGTATTTTGAATTGAACCTGTGACCCATGAACTGGTATATGTTCTCTTCGGTAAGTCCGTTCCTCGGGTCAAGGAAGTACGCAACGACTTCTCTGGAAGCCTGATTCCATCTTCCGTCGAAGGATACATACCTGTTGCTGCCGAAGTCATACGCGCCCTTCTGCATGCTCTTCCATGAGTCGTATTCTGTCGGCTCTACCAGACTCTGTCCCAGCTCACACTCCGCATTGAGCATCTTTTTCCATCTGATGCCTGTCTTCTGAGCCCTGAATCTCCATTTCGGATGCTTCTTGTGGAGCTTCAGCAGCTCCTTCCTGTAACTGTATGGGAATCCCTGTTTCTTAAGATCCGCGGCAAAATCACCTGATGACACGTCAGGTTTTTCCGGTTCTGTCGTCTGGGTAGAAATAAGTTTCACGTACTCTGCCGCCACATAGCGCCAGTTCCCGTCCCTCTTGAAACGGTACCAGTATTCGCCGTTGTATTTTATTCTGCTGTTTATGGTGATAGTCTTACCCTTTGCAAAGGTTCCCTTTTTCGCAAAAGTCGTTGCCGGACCGGTCCTGTAGTTCAGTGCGTCCTTCGTCCTGCCCTTCTTCGCCGGATCATACTTCCTGAATCCGACTTTCACAACATTAGCCGTACTGACGAAGGCGGTCTTTCCGCTGTGTCTTATCTGATACCACTTGCTGCCGTCAGGTTTCAGACGGTATGCCCTGAGCCTGATTATGCTCCCGGCCTTGTATGAACCGAGCTTTGACGATGTGGCAGTTGTATTACTGCGTATATAGACCAGTTTCTTTACGAAACCGTATCGCTTGGTCGAATAAATAGTCTTATATCCTTTTTTCAGGGTGACGTAATCGGAATGGACATAACCTTTCTTCGAATTGAATCTGATGATATACCATTTGCCTGATGTGCCTCTGACTGTTACGGCTTTGCCTTTCTGAAGCGAGCCCATGGAACTGTAGCCCGTACCCGGACCGCTCCTTACGTTGAGCGGGCCGTCGTTTACTTTGCCGTACTTCAAAGTGGTGTCGGCATACACTTCGCTGCCTGACACCTTCATCATTACAAATAAAAGAATCAGTGATAGAGCAAGAGCCGCAGTCACAAAAAGCACGCGTCTTGCTGCTGTAGAAAATGACATCTTATCTCTCCATCCCTTTCCTTCTCTCAAAGGAAATATTAAGTCCCCCGACTATTTATGAGATTATACAATATTTGGTGTATTATGTCAATTAGCTGCACAAATCTACTATCCAGTCGCCGATTTTCTCTATTACCTCATCTCCGTTGCTTTCAGGTCCGCCGTTGTGGATCTCGTGGCAAAGACCTTCCCACTCGATGTATTCGCAGTTTTCCTTCATGTTCGCCGCTACCTTGCGGGTCCCTTCTATGCTGCATATACCGTCTGCGGTTCCATGCATCATCAGGACCGGCTTACCTTCAGACCCACCGTTGGATTCAAGGGTGCCGTCTTCAAGTTTCCTGCCGACTTCAAATGCTTCTATTGCTGATATGACCGCAAGCTTTGAATGAACCAGCGGATCTCCCAGATAATCGCCAACGGATTCCCTGTTACCCAGCAGATCTTCACTGTCGATGTTGGTGCTTATCTGCATCTTCGGTGATATCTTCGAAAGCAGTTTCATGACGGCGTAAAGAGGCGCCGGGATCTTCCTGACAAGGCTTATCCACGGAGCTGAAATAATGAATCCCGCCGGAACATCATTGAGATTTCCTCTGTTTACATAATCAAGTCCTATGTTTCCGCCCATGCTATGCCCGTAAACCACGATCGGGACATCCGGGAAATCGCTCTGAGCCTGTCTCACCAGTCTGTCAATGTCCGCAAGAGCGCCTCTTCTGGGTGAGCAGTAGCCGCGTTTTCCTGTAGTTTTCCCGTGTCCTCTCAAATCCATGGAAAGTACCGCGATCCCTTTGCTGTTCAGCTTTTCCGCCATCCTCTCATATCTTCCGGAGTGTTCTCCAACTCCGTGAACGATACACATCACGCACTTTGGATCTGTCACAGGCCATCTGTATCCTTCTATCCTGAGATCGTTGTTTTTATAGAGTTCAAAATTTTCCATTTCCTTTACCTCCATACACTTTGACCGGAATATTACATTTCCGCTACCGGTATCTTACCTTTCCCTCTGTTTCCTTTGCCTCCGCGGCTTTTATAAAGTACTATAGTCTCCCGGATATCATAACTGCCTGCTTTGAAAAGCACGCCGGAGATTATTTGGATCGGGAGGTGTTACTAATGGAAAACAGAAGACCTGAGCAGCACATCTGTACCATCTGTGGAAGCTGTTACCATAACATCGCTTTCAAAGGCGGTTACATATGCGAAAACTGTATCAACGTTTTCCGAACGCTGGGAACAGCGGGAAGAAAATGAACACCTGCGGGCGCTATACTCTTGTCTACCTAACAACCCATTGATCACCCGTTTCGCCCGCGGAATAACCTTTCTATGCGGCCGGAGAAAAAGCTTGTTCTTTTCTCCCGGTCGTGTCTTTTTATCTGTTTTCCTTCCTTATCTTCCCCACTATGTTAAGGAATTTGTCCGGCGCGGGCCTTTCAAATTCCATATATTCGCCTGTCTTCGGGTGCACGAATCCCAGAACGCCCGCATGCAGCATCTGGCCTTTTACGCCGTAGGGGTTTTTCGCCGGGCCGTATAGCTCGTCACCCAGAAGCGGGTGCTTGATGTAGGCCATGTGCACCCTGATCTGATGTGTCCTGCCTGTTTCCAGGACGCATTCCACGAGGGTGTATTTCCCGAATCTCTCAAGGACCCTGTAGTGGGTCACTGCCTCTCTCGAATTGGTATATATCACGCACTGGCGCTGCCGGTTCTTCGGGTCCCTTCCTATCGGCTCGTCGACAGTCCCTTCGTCTTCTTTGAAATTATTATATACCACCGCAGTATATTTTCTGGTTATGGAGTGCTCCGCCAGCTGGGCGGCCAGTGAATTATGAGCGGCGTCGTTCTTTGCGATCATCAGAAGACCGCTGGTGTCCTTGTCGATCCTGTGGACGATCCCCGGTCTCACCACTCCGTTGATGGATGAAAGACTGTCCCCGCAGTGATACATCACCGCATTGACGAGGGTCCCATCGGGATTCCCCGCAGCCGGATGTACTACCATGCCCTTGGGCTTGTTCACCACCAGGACGTCATCATCCTCATAGACGATATCAAGGGGGATATTCTGGGCCCTTACTTCAAGGATCTCCGGCTCGGGCAGCTCGACAGTGACTTTCTCTTTTCCCGATACGGTATACTTCTTGCTGTCTGCCATCTCACCGTCCAGGAATACCCTTCCTTCTTCGATATGTTTCTGAACAGCGCTTCTGGATGTTTCCGGCATCATAAGAGAAAGAGCCTTGTCAAGCCTCATTCCCTTCACGCTTTCGTCAAAAGCGATCTCAATGATCCTCTCTTCATCCATCCTTCTGTTCCTCTTTTCCCATGCCGCGATTCAGTTCCTGCCGCGGCGGTCATTCTTTCCGTATATGAAAAGCACGTAGAGCAGTATCAGTCCGCATCCTGTGCATATGCAGACGTCCGCGAAATTGAAAATGGCAAAACTCCCGAAACTTAAGTAATCCACCACATATCCGTGGACAAGTCTGTCTATCACATTGCCTATGCCGCCTGCCAGTATCAGTGAAAGCCCCCATTTCATCAGCGGGGAGCCTTTCCTGCCGGTCTTTGCCAGGATCACGGCGCATACGGCCGATATCGCCGCAGGGATAAGTATCAGAAGAAAGCCTGCGTTTTCAAAGAGGCTGAATGCTATCCCTGTATTCTGCGTATACGCTATCCTGAAAAAGTCGCCTATGACGGGAATCTTCTCCCCCGGATCCATGCCGGATATGACGAGAGCCTTGATTCCCTGGTCAACAGCAAGCAGCACTGCTGCAATGATGTAGTACATAAAAATCACGGGGCAAAAACTTGCCCCGCCTCCTGAATCATATTATCAGTCTTTCTTGCCGAACACCATGGTCTGATCCATATCTGCCTTTCTCGCGGGTTTTGCCGCAGGCCTGTTCATCATGGTATCAGCGCCCTTTGCCTTCTCCCTGATCTTAGGTTCCGCTTCGGGTATCTGCGGTTCCAGATCCTCAAGATCGTTTATGGTCAGATCGGGATAAATCTCACTGGTGAGAGTGTCGAACCTCTCAAGCTCCGACTCCAGCAGATTCCTGTATCTGTTTTTGAACGCGTCAAAGTTTCTCCTGAGAGTAGCGTTCTCCTCTTCGATCTCGCTTGCTTTCTGGCGCGCTTCTTTTCTGATGTTGGAAGCGTCAAGCTCGGCGTCCTTTATCATCAGTCTTGCCCTTTTCTCAGCGCTGAAGGATATCTCCTTCATAAGATCCTGGGCCTGTTTGAGCGTGTCGGCCACCGAACTGTCAGAACTGCTTTTTTCCGTAAGCTGTCCTTCAAGGTCACTGATGGTCGCCTTAAGAGATTCATTCTCTTTGATCAGGTGCTCCATCTCTATAATGATCTTGTCGAGAAAAGCATCGACCTCGTCTTCTTTGTAACCGCGCACTGCTCTGGAAAACTCTTTTTCCTGAATATCATACGGTGTGATCATCTCTTACCTCCAGGCGTTCTTGGACATGTTTGCAAAATCGAAATTCGTTTTCTCCATTCCTGCTTTGATATCAACGTTCTCAGGAGCGAATACGAATATGTTCGCAGCTACTTTCTGTACATTTCCGTTCAGGGCATATGTCGCGCCGCTGAGGAAATCGAACACCTTGCGGGCCGTATCTGATTCAACTTTTTCCAGGTTGATGATTATCGGCTTTCTGGCTTTAAGGCTGTCTACCAGCTTGGGGCATTCGTCAAAACTGTCGGGTTCGATCACTACGAGTTTGAAAGCGTTGCTGTATCTGCTGGCTGCCTGTTTGTTCTGCTGCGGCTGCTGCATGCTCAGTACTTTATTGTCTCTCGTCTCTGATCTGAATGCGCTCTGATTCCTGCTTTTCGCAAGCTCAGTCCCCCTGCGCTCAGTTTTCTTTGCTGCCTGGACTTCTTCTTCGTATTCATCTTCGTCGATGTCTTCGATACCTACCAGGTCCTTGAACTTATCGAGTAAACCCATTTTGACCTCCTGTCTTAACTCTTACTATAATCTCTTTCACCGAATATGGAAGTCCCGATCCTGACAAGATTGGAGCCTTCCTCAATAGCCACTTTGTAATCATGGGACATGCCCATGGACAGATACTTGAAGTCAAGATTCTCATGCTCTATAGCGCCAAATTTATCGTAGAGCTTCTTAACTTCAGCAAAGTACTGTCTTACTGTATCCGGATCATCTGCATAAGGAGCTATGCACATGAGTCCGCGTATCCTGACGTTGGGGCAGCTCTCAAGGATCTCCTCAATGAGGGCGCCTGTTTCGTCAGTGGTGATACCGAATTTGCTCTCTTCCTGGGCGGAATTGACCTGGATAAGGATATCCATCACCAGATCGTGCTGTGCGGCCCGCTTGTTTATCTCGCGGGCGAGCTTCATTGAATCCACCGAGTGGATCATTGAGACTTTGTCTATGATGTATTTCACCTTGTTGGTCTGCAGATGACCTATCATATGCCATCTTACAGGCTTGACGTGCTCGTATTTGTCCAGTATCTCCTGGACCTTGTTCTCACCGATGTCCGTCGCTCCGGCATCGATGACCTCGTTGAGCATCTCAACGGGATGCGTCTTCGTGACCGCAACGAGAAGAACGTCATCGCCGGTCTCTTTATTCAGTCTCTGGAAATTTTCTGTTATGGACGACATGTTTCTCACCTCTTAATTTCCTTCACCCGGATCCTTCAGTATTTCGTCATATACCTGAACGGTATTGATCATCTTCCCCTTTTCATCGTAGAAATACGATTCCGATACGACAGACTGGGTCCCGTCCGAAGCTTCAACGTTC
Organism: Bacillota bacterium; assembly: GCA_030530305.1. Classification (GTDB taxonomy): domain Bacteria; phylum Bacillota; class Clostridia; order Peptostreptococcales; family Anaerovoracaceae; genus RGIG7111. The sequence goes on along the minus strand of JAUMVF010000004.1, from coordinate 10,956 downwards.
ACAGGAACGAATTCATAGTCTCCTGTTTTCTGTCTGACCATGACTCCCGGTTTTCCTTTTCTGGTGGTCATGTACTCGTTGTCTATTATGAGCCCGGAACTTCTGCTGCTTACGATCACCGCATCCTTGCAGATGTACCTCGGAAGATCCTTATAGTAGTTGTTGCTGGAGGCCGTGATCCGCCACATATCACCGTCTTCAGCTATATCTGTTATAGTGGCGTTTATCTCACCCTTGTCTATGATGAGCGATAAACTGTTGCCCTTTTCATATCTGGCTATATTCTCGGTGGCTGTCCAGAAAACGAAGTACCATTTGCTGTCATCCACCATCTTGAAAAGCGGCTCTCCCTCAAAGGTCGAATTCCTTTTGACCTTAGTTTCGCCAAATTCCATATCCGACACTTCTTCGTATTTCAGGCTGTCCATATTCGACGCGGTGAACCTGTTCTCGTTCTCGTCTATGTAAAAACTCGCCACGCCGCTTGATCCGGCTTTGAAGGAATCAGTCTTCACAGTAAGTCCCTTAATGGACTTCTGCAGGTCCGCATATTCGGACTCTTCTCCCTCTTCCAGACTCCGGCCGTCCTCATTGAACTGGGCGATCCTGGTCTTCCGGCGGATCTTTTCGCCTTCCTTTACAAGGTAATGTATCTCGCCGCCTGCGGCAGCAGTGTATATCTTCTCATTCCTTATGAAATAGCATGTATTGTTTTCACTGACCTGGAGCGTGCCGCTTTCTATAGTCTGGGTCGTTTCAAAAAGACCCGTTACAGAAGGCACCACATAGATAATAAGCCCAAGAACTATGAGCACCGCGATAAAATATATGTACTTCCGCTTGTCTTTCATCTCTAATTTCTCCAATAACTAATTGTACCCCATATACTGTTATTTTTCAACCGCAGACACACATTATTTTGTGCATTTGAAGCCTGAAGACGGAAGAACCGCCCGAAAGATTTAAAGAAGCTTCACTCTGCATCTTCCCCTGTGTATCTGTCCAGTATTTTCTGTTCGTCTTTTGTTAGTTTTCTGTGTTCTTTAACGAAGGCCGCAAACAGATCCGGCCTTCTTTCCTTCGTGATCTGAAGCGATTTCTCGAATTTCCAGAGGGCGATCTCCTTGTGGTTGCCGCCGTAGAGCACTTCGGGAACAGAAAGCCCTTCATACTCTCTCGGTTTTGTGTACTGGTCGTACTCAAGAAGGCCGCTGTACACCGACTCGTCCGTGATCCCTTTGCTGTCGCCGAGGACTCCCGGTATGAACCTTGCCACGCTGTCAATGAGCACCATGGCAGGCAGCTCTCCGCCTGTGAGTACATAGTCGCCTATAGATATCTCTTCCATGTCAAAACGATCCAGTATGCGCTGGTCCACGCCCTCATAGTGGCCGCAGAGGATCACGAGCTCCTCTTCCCCTGAAAGCTCTTCGATCTTCTCCCGGTCAAGTATCCTGCCTCTGGGAGACATGTATATGCACTTTTTCTTTCCGGTTTTTCCCCATTCAGACGGCTTTATTCCGGTGACTGCTTCCATGGCTCTGAAAACAGGCTCAGCCTGAAGCACCATTCCCGTGCCCCCGCCGAACGGATACTCGTCGGTTCTGTTGTGTTTGTCCAGAGTGTAGTCTCTTATGTCGGTCAGACGTATGTGCAGTATGCCCTTTTTACATGCTCTTCCAAGCATGCTGCTTTCGGTGACCGGCACGAACATCTCCGGAAAAAGTGTAAGGATATCAATCTTCATGGCTTATCCCTCGATACGGCTGATCTTTCATAGATCCCGGCCTTCGCCGTATATCTTCAGTTCAGATCCAGCAGACCTTCCGCAGGATCGAATACGATCACGCCGTTTTCTGTATCTATCTTCTTCAGGAATTCGGGCACTCCGGGAATGAGAGCCTTCTTTCCGTCCTTTTTTTCTATCTCATATATATCCTGCGGCGTATTCTGCAGGATACTGGTAACGATGCCTATCTCGCCGCCCTGCGCGTCCACCGCTTTAAGGCCTATAAGGTCCTTTACGTAGTATTCCCCTTCGGGAAGCTCCTCCAGATCCTCTTCCTCCATGTAGACGAATCTGTTTCTCAGGGCTTCCGCGGCGTTCCTGTCCGAGATCCCGGCCAGTTTCAGAATGACCATGTTCTTCTGGAACCGGACCTTTTCGATCCTGTATTCATCGTCTTCCAGCCGGATCTTTTCCAGTTTTTCAAAGCGGTCGTTGTTTTCTGTGTAACTGTATACTCTGACCTCGCCTTTGAGGCCTGAAGCAGCCGTTACTTTCCCGATTTTTATTCTGTTTCCCATAGGTCACCTCTCGATGCTCCGATACGGAAAAACTCCGTAAGATATCATTCAGGCACATGCTCCCGCATGGTCGCATGTGCCTTCGCTGATCCATATATCAAACGATCTCTACAGTTACTTTTGCACCCGCCTTGGTGGCTGCTGCTTTTACAACTGTGCGGATAGCTTTTGCTATCCTTCCCTGTTTTCCGATGACTTTACCCATGTCATCCGGCGCAACTTTAAGTTTGATGACAGTTCCGCCGTTCTCTGTTTCTTCAGTCACGCTAACAGCGTCAGGCTCGTCAACGAGAGATCTTGCGATCGCTGCTACTAATTCTGTCATAGTTTTTCACCGCTTTCCTGATTCTACAGTACGCCTGTCTTCTTCATAAGGCTTCTTACTCTCTCTGTCGGCTGCGCGCCCTTGGACATCCAGTCCTTAGCTTTGTCGCCGTCGATCCTTATTTCTTCAGGATCCGCGATAGGATTGAAGAATCCGATCTCTTCGATAAATCTGCCGTCTCTTGCGCAGCGTGAATCTGCAACTACTATTCTGTAGCACGGTCTCTTGTGAGCGCCCATTCTCTTAAGTCTGATTTTTACCATTTTGTGTTTCCTCCTAAAATTATTAATATATATGATTGCTCAAATCTAAAACATTTTCATAGCGCCTTCGCGCCGCTTCCCCGCAGACCTTCCGGTCTACTGCAGTCCGTTCAGCATACGGCTTATCTTGCTTCCCGGCTTGTTCATCTGCTTCATCATTTTCTTTGCTTCGTTGTATTTCTTGACCAGGCTGTTAACCTTGTTTACTGTCTTTCCCGATCCTGCCGCTATCCTCTTGCGCCTGCTGGAATTCAGGATCGACGGGTCTTTTCTCTCTTCTTTGGTCATGGACTGGATGATGGCTTCGAACTCAGCGAATTCCTTTTCTCCCTGGCTCATATCGGCGTCTTTTACTTTGCCGCTTACTCCCGGGAGCATCTTCATTATGGAAGCCAGGCCTCCCATGTTCCTGATCTGTCCTATCTGCTCAAGGAAGTCCTCCAGGGTGAACTGGTTCTTCCGCATCTTCTTTTCGAGCCTTGCCGCCTGCTCTTCGTCGTAAGCTTCTTCGGCTTTTTCGATCAGGGACATCATGTCGCCCATACCCAGGATCCTGTTTGCCAGTCTCTCCGGGTGGAAAGGCTCAAGAGCGTCGGACTTTTCACCGGTACCGATGAACTTGATGGGCTTTCCTGTGACCTTCTTTGTGGAGAGGGCCGCTCCGCCTCTGGAGTCACCGTCCATCTTGGTCATGATTATGCCGTCGATGCCGAGCTGTTCATTGAAACCTTCAGCCGCGTTGACCGCGTCCTGACCTGTGAGGGCGTCCACTACCAGAAGTATCTCATGAGGCTTTATAGCCTTCTTCATCCTCGCCAGTTCTTCCATCAGTTCTTCATCTATCTGAAGACGTCCGGCTGTGTCGACGATGAGCACGTCGAAGCCTTTCAGCTCAGCTTCCTTCATGGCGTAAAGAGCGATCTTTTCAGGCTCCTTACAGTCCCGCATGGTGTACACCGGAGTGTCCACCGACTTGCCGACTACTTCCAGCTGGTCAATAGCTGCCGGTCTGTATATGTCGCACGCGCAGAGCATCGGCTTCTTGCCGTTCTTCTTAAGGTACGATGCCAGCTTGCCTGCCGTGGTGGTCTTACCTGTACCCTGCAGACCCACCAGCATGAACACTGTGAATCCTCTGGGCGAGTAGGTCAGTTTGCTTCCTGCGCCTCCCATGAGTTCCGTCAGCTCGTTGTTGACGATCTTGAGAACCGCCTGATCCGGGGTGAGGCTCTTCTTCACTTCTTCCCCGAGGGCTTTCTCCTTGACGTCCGCCACGAACTCCTTGACGACCTTGAAGTTGACGTCTGCCTCCAGGAGCGCAAGCTTGACCTGCCGCATCGCGTTGTCTATATCTGCCTCAGACAGGACTCCGTGTCCTTTGAGACCTTTGAACGCATTCTGAAGTTTTTCGGATAATCCTTCAAACGCCATCTGTTACCTCTTCTTTAACTTTCTGAGTATAGTCATAATTATCATTGCTGTGATCATGTCAGCCACTCTTTCTCTTCCATACCCCTGCGGATCATTCTCTGAAAAACAATTACCTGCAGATCATTCCTCAAGGCTGTCTATGGCCTTCCTTATCTTTTTCAGGTCTTTCATCAGCCCCGCATCGCTGCATCCTGCCATGAGCTTTTCGATGGTCCTGTCAGTGGTCTCTATGACCTTCCTGCTTTTCTCCATCCTTGCTACAAGACCCAGTCTGTCCTCATAGGACCCGAGGGCTTTCTCCGCTTTTTTCAGAGTGTCATGGACTGCCTGCCTGCTTATCTCAAGTTCTTCGGCTATCTCAGTCAGAGAAAAGTTCTCTTCATGATAGAGCCTTACGACTTCTTGCTGGCGCGGCGTGAGCATCTCACCGTAAAAGTCGAACAGCAGGCTCACTTCAGCCGTTTTATCCAGTCTGCCGGTGTCTGCCATGTTCTTTTTCGTTGTTTTCTCTTTTACCATGACCTGCGCCTCCGCATGACAAGCTCTTCTACTTGACACTCAAGCATTTTACCGTATAAAAAAAGCCCTGTCAAGTCTTTTTGCTTGTCAGGGCGATTTTTTAAGCATGTTGTTTTTCAGTATGAAAGCAATTCGTTGAATGCTTTAATGGCGAAACTGTCTGTCATTCCGGAAATGTAGTCGAATATGGCCCGGATGTACGTCTCCCTGTTGTCAAGGGATCCGTAAATCTTTTTGTTTTTGCATTTTGACGATATCTGGGAATATTCGGTCGGAACTGAGGCCTCATCGCAGTAACGGGCCAGCCATGCGAGAAATTCACCTGCCAGCGAAGGATAGAACTTTTCTATCTCCTTCAGTCTGTTCCAGGTCGCGGTCCCGTTTTCTTTCTCATCGTAGGCATCCAGGAGAACGCCGAAAAGCTGTCTCAGTATGAATCTGGAATACTGTCTGAAAGGCTCCAGTCTGTCAGAAAAGTATATATATTTATAGTTGAACTCCTTGATCCTGTTCAGCTGATCCAGAAATTCAGGACTGAGGCAGATGCCCTTTTCAGGTGAACTGCTTTCACATATATCTATGATCATATTGTGCATGATAACAGTGGTATTAAGGGCGTGCACATCGTTGGCGCGGGCCATCTGAACCAGTTCAGCCTGCTGTTCATCAGCAAGTATACCCAGACTTATGGCGTCTTCTATATCCCTTCCTACATAGGCGATCTTGTCTGAGATCTTGACGATGCAGCCTTCCCATGTGGCGGGGCTGTACTTCCCCGGAGCGTCGAACTCAGAAAGGTCGAAAAGTTCTTCCCTCGGTCTCAGTTCATTTTCATCTACTTCCCCGCAGTGGGATATTATGCCGTCTCTGACCGCATACGTAAGGTCCAGATTCCTGTATTCGTTATAGTTGTCCGCCAGCAGTTCGATATCATCTACGAACCTGACGCTGTTCTGCTCATGCCAGAACTTTTCGCCCAGGTATTCTTCCTTCAGTTCGCCTATTATCTTCTCCCCCTGGTGTCCGAAAGGCGCATGCCCCAGGTCGTGACCTGCAGCGATAGCCTGGGTCAGTTCGTCGTTCAAACCCAGATATTTGGATATAGTGTAGCTGACCGATTCCACATGGGTCACATGCTCCATCCGTGTACAGATATGGTCGTTCTCGATATTGCAGAAGACCTGTGCCTTGTGCTTCAACCTTCTGTAGGCATTGGAATGAAGAATGCGCGTGTAATCACGCGCAAAAGGACTCCTTATATCATCTGCCCGCTCATAAAGAGCAGACGCTCTTCTGATGAGCTGATCCCATTTTTCATTTCCCGGCCACGCAGCCACCTGCGCGAAAGTGTTTTTCTTCATGATCGTGATCCTCTTATCTGTTCAGATCAACCTGCTTTTTCCCCGGCGGAAGCTGTGAAAGGATGATAGCGATGAACATTATCACACATCCGATGGCTTCCTTCGCGGAAAGCACCTCACTGAGTATGAGCCATCCGCCCAGCACAGCGAATACCGATTCAAGAGACATCAGAAGCGACGCCACCGTCGGTTCAGTATATTTCTGGGCAACTACCTGAAGCGTGAAACCCACGCCGCCGGCCATGACACCCGCGTAGCATATCGGCAGCCAGCACTCCAGCAATCTGTCGATTTCTACGGTCTCGAATATAGCCATGAACGGCACGGAGAGTATCCCCACTACCGTGAACTGTATGCAGGAAAGCACTATGCCATTGACTCTTGGTGAAAAATGATCGATGACCAGGATATGTACCGCGTAGCAGAAAGCGCAGGCGAACACCAGCAGGTCTCCCTTGTTTATGGTGAAGCCCTCTTTGATGCATATGAGATAAAGCCCGAACAACGCCATGACCACGCACAGCCAGAGTATCGGCCTTATCTTCTTGCCTATGGCTATCCCCAGCACCGGCACCAGAACTATGTAGAAAGCAGTTATGAACCCGCTCTTTCCAGCCGTGGTATACTCGATACCTGTCTGCTGGAGAGAACTGGCGCAGAAGAGAACGATGCCACACAAAACGCCGCCTTTGATGATGTCTTTTTTCTTTCCTGCGGGATGCTCCTCTGTGAACGCCTCCAGGGCGATCTTTTCGTTCTCGGTCACCGGAGAAGATTTGCTGTTTCTTCTTTTGATCAGGGATTTTTTCTCAGCCTTTACGCTAATGATTATCACGGGAATGAGCACCGCCGCGGCGATGAAAAAACGTATGCCGTTCAGCGTGAATGGTTCCAGCGTCTCTGCCCCTTTTTTCTGGGCAACGAACGCAAACCCCCATATCATCGCCGTGAGGACAAGAAGTATATTGCCTAACGCTTTTTTACTCATTCATTAATCCCTGTCCGGCAGAGCCTCCCGTATATAGCTGATGCTGTGTCTGCGGCACCATGGAAGACTGTTCATACGCGTCGTAATCCGTAATGCCTTCGCCTGTATTCGGATAGAAGTGTGAATAGACCACATCTCCCAGGAACGCAACGAGCAGCACTGTCACGACGGGCACTAAGACCTTCGTCGGCACTTTCGAAAGCAGCGAATCCATTATCGGCGCCACAAGGTATACTACCAGCATACCGATGATACCGAAGGTGATAAGTCCTTCAGCGCAGATCCTGCCGTCCAGATTCAGATAGTAACCCGTGTAGTCCCACCATCTCATGCCGTGAGCTGATTCCATTGCAAGGGATGTGAAGTATTCAACGATACCTGAAAGCACTATGGCTGCTACAAATTCTATTACCGGTTTTGTCCTGAGCTTGCTGAGCGCCAGTATTATTATCACTCCGCCTGTTCCGTAAATCGGAAGCCACGGTCCGTGAAGCGCGCCTCTGTTGACGAAAGTACCTTCATTGACCAGATGCAGGCTGACCTCCCAGCACCATCCGAGGAAGGCGAAGAAAATGAACATGAATACCATTACCCAAACGGTATAGCATCTCAGATATGAGAACTTGAAACTGAAGCCCTTTCTTGCCTGATAATCAAGCGGGTCCAGTCTCTGCGGATAAATCAGGCCGTTGACCGCGTCAAGACCTGCCCTTATGCGGTTCCTCTCATTCTCATGGCCCTGGTAAACACGCTTGCTTTCAACCGATCCAAGCCATACTCCCATATATTCGGCGCAGAACTTCTTCGCTCCCTTCAGCTCGATAGCTTCGGAATCGATGCCCTTCGCTTTTTCTCTGATATCTTTGTATACCTCTTCCAGCTGGTCCTGACCCGGATTCTCGAAGAGATATGTATCGTCAAGCCTGTCTGCTCCTTCTATTCCCTTTTCCTTTGCCTGCTGTCTCAGACGGGCATAGTATTCGCACATTACCGCCTGCTTATATGGTCCGAACCAGAACAGTTCCACAAGTCCAAGCGTGATGGCAGAGAGAATGTACCATCCGATAAATGTGAACAGTATCCTGAAGCATTCCCACTTGTGCCCGTTCATCATTTTTCTGGAAAGAGTTATGGCTTCCCGCGGCTTTATGTCCGGATTCTCGGATATGATATACGGCACCATCATGTATGAGAAGAACTTTATGAAGTATCCTATGATGGTAAACATCCAGAGGAACATGAATACCTCTGTCAGAAGCAGCCCGGCTGCCGCTCTTCCCCAGCGTCTTACTCTTATGAAACGGATACCGTGAAGGAACGGCACCCTTTTGTATGTCCTGGCTTCAAGGTATATACGCCGGACAACTATCTTATATACATTTTTCAGGAATATCCAGATCCAGATATACAGAAACAGTCCCAGAATTATGAACAAAGCTTTTCCCGCGCTTTTGTTGTTCGTTATATTTGTCAGCGCCGAGAACACTTTGACATAAAGGCCTCCTGAAGAAACCGCGTTGACTATGCTTGCCAGAGCGCCTCTGCTCCGCGCGAGCACCCTGCTGTTGTCGTTTTCGACTTTGTACTGTTCAATACGCTCGGACATCTTCGAGCCTTTCTTCGCGCCGGAAGATATCAGCTCAAAAATAACATCTGTGGATGATTTATTATCCCACGATGCTGAGTTGACTACTTTTCCATTGCCCTCCTGCTCTGTAACAGAAGATGTCCCTGTGAGATCGCTCAGTGTAAAGATATTGCCTGCCATGTTGTATTCGTTTCCGAAGAACACGGATATTACAAGCACTATGAGAAGCAGCAGATAATGGCTTTTGAGGACCTTTTTGCCTCTCTTTTTCATGTCTTTCCGCCATACGCTGAATTTCTCTTCTTTTTCCGGATTTTCGATCTCTTTCTCAATCAGTGTTTTTTCCTCTGTCATCTGAATTCAATCTCCCCGTCTTCTATATGGTCTATAACCGCAAGTGACTCTACCCGGTATCCCATATCGCGCAGTATTTTACCGCCGTTTAAGAAACCTTTTTCTATCACGACTCCTATTCCGACCAGTTCCGCACCCGCGTCCTTTACTATCGAAGCGAGAGCTCTGGCGGACTCACCGTGTGAAAGGAAGTCGTCAAGTATGAGCACTTTATTATCTTCATTTATGAATTTTTTGGAAACCACCAGCGTCGTGGTCTTACCTGTGGTCGCAGAATGTGTATCCGCATGATAATACCCTTCCACCATTGATACAGGTACGGACTTCTTTGCGAAAACCACCGGCGCGTAGCTGAAAAACGGCGCTGTCGCGCATGCGATCGCGATCCCGCTGGATTCAACAGTCAGTATCAGGTCCACCTCTTCACCATCGAATTTCCAGCTGAACTCTCTTCCCAGCTGCTCCATGAAAGCAACGTCAAGCTGATGGTTGATGAAACCGTCTACTTTAACAATTTCTGTGCCTATGGCTTTTCCTTCATTGCGGATCTTGTCCACAAGCGCTTTCATAGATTTCATTACGTGTCCTCCTTTTCGTTCTGCCGCTTCAGTTTATACACACTTTACGTTTTGCAGTTTCCCGGGCGCTTTCCCACAACGGTTCCGGCCCGTCTGCCCGCAATATATATGATATCTATTTATGCTCCGCATCGCAATAGATACAGCGATAAATCCTCTTCTCCCTGTCCGCCAGACGGAATTTATGCACTATTTCCTGTTCTACGGACGTTATGCATCTTGGGTTCTTGCATTTGATTATGTCTGTCACCACTTCGGGAAGCTCAAGATGCTCTTTTTCCGAAAGTTTTCCGTCTATTACCCTGTTGACTGTTATGTTGGGGTCTATGTACCCCAGCACATCCAGATTGATATCGATATTCTCGTCTATCTTTATGATATCCTTCTTGCCGTATTTTTCGCTGGCCACGTTCTGTATCACAGCCACGCTGCAGGTAAGTTTGTCCAGCCTGAGTATACGGTATATCTCCATGCTCTTTCCCGCGTGGATATGGTCTAAAACTATACCATTGTTTACTCCGTCGACGTTCATCTCTTATCTCCTTCCTGCGCCAGGCCCAAAAGTGTGAGGATAAGCGCCATCCTTATATATTTCCCGTTCAGTACCTGTCTGAAGTAACATGCTCTCGGATCATCGTCCACCGTTACGGAGATCTCGTTCACTCTCGGCAGAGGATGAAGTATGGAAAGATCCGGTTTGGCTGTCTTCAGCTTGTCCATATCCAGGATATAGCTGTCTTTCAGTCTGATATAGTCCTCTTCGTTGAAGAATCTTTCACGCTGCACTCTGGTCATATACAGTATGTCCAGTTCCGGCATGACGTCCTCCATGCGCTCAACTTCTTTCCACTCGACTCCCGCTTCGTTGAGTTCGTCTCTTACATAATCAGGAACTTTCAGTTCTTCGGGCGATATGAGCACGTATTTTATATTGTCGTATCTGAGAAGCGCGTAGATCAGCGAATGTACCGTGCGTCCGAACTGCAGGTCTCCGCAAAGGCCTATGGTAAAGTCTTTTATGGCGCCTCTTTCACGCCTTATGGTAAGAAGGTCTGTAAGGGTCTGTGTCGGGTGGTAATGTCCGCCGTCCCCGGCGTTTATGATGGGGACCGTAGTCTTTACCGACGCCACTGTGGGAGCGCCTTCCTTGGGATGTCTCATGGCTATTATATCCGCGTAACAACCCACTGTTCTTATGGTGTCGCTGACGCTTTCGCCCTTCGCTGCTGAAGAAGAATCTGC
>JAUMVF010000086.1 GCA_030530305.1 Bacillota bacterium | reverse complement strand
CAACATCACAGTAATAGTCTTAAAGATCACAGGAGGGGACAATGAGCAGTAAAGCACTTGCAGGGAGATACGAATTACTGGAAAAAATCGGCGAAGGCGGTATGTCTGTAGTATACAAAGCCAGATGCCGTATCCTGAAAAGATTCGTAGCGATCAAGATCCTGAAACCGGAATTTATCAAGGACAATAAGTTCACCGAAAGTTTCAGAAGAGAGGCACAGGCAGCAGCAGGGCTTACTCATCCGAACATCGTGAACATTTACGATGTCGGACGCGAGGGGAACATCTATTACATCGTAATGGAACTGATCGAAGGACGTGTGCTCAGCGACATCATCAAAGAGGAAGGACCCATGGAATACCACAGGGTCATCGAGATCACGAAGCAGATCGCCTCAGCGCTGGGATTCGCCCACAAGAACAACATCATCCACAGGGATGTAAAGCCTCATAACATACTCATCACAGGAACAGGCATCGCGAAGATCGCGGACTTCGGCATTGCCAAGGCCGTGAACACTTCCACCATCGTTGACAACAGCGCGGAAGGCGTTATGGGTTCAGTCCACTACTTCTCGCCTGAACAGGCAAGAGGCGGTTATGTGGATGAGAGATCGGATATCTATTCACTGGGAATCGTAATGTACGAGATGCTTACAGGAAGAGTGCCGTTTGACGCCGAGAATCCTGTCAGCGTCGCGCTCATGCACATAAATGATGAAATGGTACCGCCATCGCAGCTGGTGCCGGGGATCCCTCTGGGACTTGAGCTTATAATCCTGAAGGCGACAGACAAGTATCAGGAAAACAGATACGCTTCAGCGGAAGAGCTCATAGACGATCTGGATAACATAGAGCTGGTTACCAGAGTAGTGGGAGCTCCTGTGAAAAAGACTGAAGAGGCCAGCGAAGAGCGCCAGATCAGGAAACAGGAGGAAGAGCTTCCGGAGAAAAAAGAAAAGAAAAGCAAGAAGAAGCTGATAATAGCGATAGTCATCGCCGCCGCGGTAGTGGCGGGACTGATCGGCGTAGGTTTTGCCACAGGATTCCTTGGTTCGGCCAAGGTGCCTGATCTGATTGACAAGACATATGAAGAGGCTGTTCAGATAGCGGAAGACGCAGGCTATAAGATACAGCAGGGCGAGGAAGTGACAGATCCGGATATAGAGAAGGGTCATGTAGCTTCCCAGACTCCTGAACCGGGCGAGAAAGCCAAAGAAGGAACGACCATTACGGTATACATCAGCAAGGGCCCAGGTCCGGCAACGGTTCCTTCAGTAATAGGCATGAATACGAAAGAAGCTCAGAAGAAACTTGAAGCAGCAGGCTTTGAACTGGGCAACGTCACACCGGTGGCAAGCAAGAAGCCGAAAGGTGAGATCGTAGGCCAGGATCCTGGAGCAGGTGAGACAGCAGAAGGCGGAACAGCAGTCAACGTGAAGATCAGTGACGGATCAAGAGAGAATGAAGTTTCCATGCCGTTCGTACTGGATAAGACTCTTGAAGAAGCCAAGAGCATCATTGAGAGCGCCGGACTGCAGGTAGGAAAGATAGATGAGGGATACAGTGAAGATTACGCTGAAGGAAAGGTAATGTGGCAGCAGTATGACGCCCATGAAAAACTCCAGAAAGGCGACACTGTAGATCTGAAAGTCAGCAAAGGACCTGAAGAAAAGGACGAAACAGGAGAGATCGACCTGTACATAGATTTTTCGAAGGCTGAAAACGACTCGTTCTTCCTGACAGTAACAGTAACGGATTCCGACGGTACGAGAAACATCGTATCAGGAGAGCAGAAAGCCAAGAGCGACGGCGGCGAGACTGTGACCGTGTCCGGCAAGGGCAAAGGTAAAGTCATAGTTCTCTTCGATACCGAAGAAGTGATGCGCAAGAGCGTAGACTTCTCCACCGGAGCTGTGAACTGATGACGGGCGAGATCGTAAAAGGCATAGGCGGCTTCTACTATGTAGTGACGCCGGAAGGCACTTATCAGTGCAGAGCGAGAGGCCTTTTCAAGAAAAAGAAGATCACGCCCACGGTCGGGGACCGGGTCCGTATCACAGCCCTTGATGATGAAGAAGCCGTGATAGATGAGATCCTCCCGAGGCGCAACATATTCGTGCGGCCTGCCGTTTCCAACATAGACCTGATGGTCACGGTAGTTGCGGCGAAGGATCCTGAACCGAACACACAGGTAATAGACAGAATGCTGGTTACCGCTGAAAGAAGCGGGGCGGAGGCAGCTCTGTGCATAAACAAGACCGACCTTGACGCAGGTGAAGCCGAAAGGATCGGGAGCATATATGAAGACCTCTATCCGGTCATTTACATAAGCTGTATGACCGGAGAAGGAACGGAGGACCTGATGAAGCTCATCAGGGGAAGGAGAGTGGCGCTTACCGGACCTTCGGGAGTGGGTAAGTCGACGATCCTGAATACACTCAAGCCGGAAGCGGATGCGGAGACCGGTTCTGTGAGTGATAAAACACAGCGCGGACGCCATACGACGAGGCATGTGGAGCTGTTTGATCTTCCGGGGAACACTGTAGTGTTCGATACACCGGGGTTCACTTCATTTGAAATGCAGCCGGCAGCGGATGAGGACCTGCCGCTGGACAGGTACTTCCCTGAGATGGAACCATTCCTCGGATGCTGCAGGTATGACAACTGCAGACATGTGAGCGAACCGGGATGCCGGATAAAGGAGGCAGTTGAAAGCGGAGAGATAGCTGAATCAAGGTATCAGTCATATCTCAGCCAGCTTGAAGAACTGCAGGAAAGGAAATAGGAAATGGCAAAGATCGCACCTTCAATACTGTCAGCGGACTTTTCGGAACTCGGCCGTCAGGTCAGTGTCGTAGAAGAGGCGGGGGCAGATCTGGTACACGTTGATGTGATGGATGGCAGCTTCGTTCCGAATATCAGTTTCGGAGCGCCGGTCATGAAATGCCTCTGTGGCAAGACTGGTATGCCATTTGATGTGCATCTGATGATAGACGATCCGGACAGATACATAAAGGATTTTGTGACCGATCAGACAGAATATATCACCGTGCATCAGGAGGCATGCGTTCATCTTGACAGGACTCTGGACTATATAAAGTCGCTGGGAATGAAAGCAGGGGTAGCCCTTAATCCGGCAACACCGATAGATTCTGTTGAGTGGGTCCTGGAAAAAGCGGATCTTGTGCTCATAATGTCTGTCAATCCGGGTTTCGGAGGACAGAAGTTCATCGGATATACTCTGGATAAAGTGAAGAAACTGGCAGAAGAAAGGGATAAAAGAGGCCTTTCCTTCGAGATAGAAATAGACGGCGGAGCCGGACTGGACAACATAGACAGCATCATTGACAGCGGAACAGACATCGTAGTTGCGGGGTCGTCCGTTTTCAAGTCTGATGACCCGGCTGAAACGGTAAGGAAGATGAAGAACCGGTAAACCGGAATGGAGCGGGAAAATGAGCAAGAAACCAATTACAGGAGAGCAGAAGTATAAACGCGGCACAAGGGTGAGGATAATCCTCATAGTGGTCATTCTGCTTGCGATGTGCGGTGTAGGTTACGCCGGAGCTGTGACTTTTTACCACCAGGCTGAAAAGAAGATCGAGGAGAAACTGGAGAAGTTCGACTACGTTTCCATTAAAGGGGAAGACCTTGATATCAGCAAACGGGTAAGCGAGCAGCTCAAAAACTACAGGAACATCCTGCTTCTGGGAATAGACGCCAGAGCTCATGAGGATGCCAGCAACTGCAGGACTGACGCCATGGTGATCGTTTCCATAAACAAGAAGACCAATGATATGCACCTTACTTCGATAATGAGAGACAGTTTTCTCGATCTCGAAGAGAACGGATATCATGTGCTGGACAAACTGACCCACGCTCACGTATACGGCGGACCGGTCAATACAATAAGGGCAATCAACAGGAACCTTGATCTGAACATAACCGATTACATGAGAGTAAACTGGGCTTCAGTGGCTGATGTGGCGGATGCTTTCGGAGGCGTTACTGTCAACATCAAAGACTACGAGATCGATGAGATGAACAAGTACATCAAGGACACCAACCGCAGTCTTCACGGAAGCAAGAAGAAGATCACAAAGGCCGGAAAGCAGACTCTCAACGGAGTGCAGACAGTTACATACTGCAGGATAAGAAAAGTCGGTGACGGAGACTCGGAAAGAACTCTCAGGATGAGGAGGGTCATCAAGCAGCTGGTGAAAAAAGCGACCAGGATGGATATCAAGACCCTGAGTGAGACTGCCGACAAGGTCCTGCCTACCATACAGACCAGTATGGAGCCGGAGGATGTGATGGCGGTCATGAAGGACTACCAGTCACTGAGCATCAAGAAGAGCAGGAGATGGCCGTATAAGTATTCCGGACTGCAGTTCGATGCGGGCACAGGACAGTCTATATGGTACGATGTGCCGATAACACTTGAATCGAATGTATCAAAACTTCACAAGAAAATATTTGGTCAGAAGAACTACAAACCTACCAAGAGGGTAAGAGAGATCAATGAGCAGATAATACTGAAATCAGGCGCACAGTAAGGACTGGCAGATGTCAAACATTAAGAGCAATGTCAGAAAAAGCAATATCATAAGGATCGTCATAGCGCTGGTGATCCTTATTGTCACGATTGGGACTTCGGTCTTTGCCGCTGGCTACACCAGGGATCTTGTTTACTCGAAGATGGATAAACTTGCGGATCTTAAAGTAAACAGGAACAAGCTGGATATAAACAAGAGAGTAGCAGGGCAGCTGGAGGAATATACCAATGTTCTTTTTCTCGGCATAGACACAAGGGATGTAAAAAGCAATAAGGGAAGCCGCAGCGACGCCATACTGCTCGCGAGTATAAACAAGAGCACAAATGAGGTCAAAGTGGCGTCCATCTTCAGGGACAGTTATCTCTTCATTCCCGCGGAAGGCTTCTGCGATAAGGTGACTCACGCCCACGCCTACGGCGGAGCGTCGGAAGCCATGCGGACACTGAACCGAAACCTTGATCTCAATATAAAAGACGTGGTGGTAGTCAACTGGGGATCGGTAGCCAAGGCTGTAGACGCTATGGGTGGCCTGAAGGTGAATATAAGAAAGAACGAGATCCCGCAGATGAACTATTACATAGGCGATACTCAGAATACTATAGGCGGGAAGCGTACACATATCAAGCACCCGGGAGTTCGTAACTTAAACGGCGTTGAAGCAGTAACATATGCAAGGATAAGGAAAGGTTCAAGCGGCGGAGACAAGGCAAGAGCCCGCAGGATGCGCAAACTGTTCAGAGCGGGGATCGATAAGATCAGGCACATGGACGCGGAACAGATAAACACGCTGGCCGATAAGATCCTGCCTCAGATCCAGACGAATATGACCAATGATACTCTCACGGATCTTCTTGTAGGATTTCCAAAGTACAGGATCACTTCAAGCTTTGGCTGGCCTTTCAAATATGACGGCTGGTATAGCGGTTTCGGGTGGTATGATGTGCCTATAACACTGAAATCAAATGTCATAAAGCTTCACAAGAGGCTATTTGGACAGGAACATTACAAACCCACTCAGAGAGTGAGAAAATACAATCAGATGGTCATAGATGACACAGGCTGGGGGCAGAACTACCAGCCTTAAAAGGGGAAAAAGCTGACGTTTAAGAAGGCGAAAGGATAAGAGCAGATGGAAAAGAAAACTGACGTGCTGGTGCTGTTCGGAGGAGTTTCTTCAGAGCATGATATCTCGTGTATATCAGCGGCATCAGTGATCGACAACATAAATAAGGACAAGTACAACGTGCACACCGTCGGCATAACGGCAGACGGAAAATGGCTTCTGACAGACGCTGAAAGCGATGTAATAAGAAGCGGGAAATGGGAGGACCATCCGGGTAACCGCGCGGCGGTAGTATCCCCGGATCGAAGCACACACGGTCTCATAGTCAGGGAAGACGACGGGACAGTAAGTGAGCAGCATATCGACGCGGTATTCCCGGTGCTTCACGGCAAGAACGGGGAAGACGGCACCATGCAGGGACTCCTTGAAATAGCGGGACTTCCTTATGTGGGACCCGGCACATGCGCTTCGGCATGCGCAATGGATAAGAGCGTGACAAAGCTGATCGTCAATACCACGGATGTGGAGCAAGCGGACTATTATCTTACAGACAGATACACTTTTTCAGAGGATCCTATCGGGGAGACCGAGCGGGCTGAGAAAAAGTTCGGAGGTGTTTATCCGCTGTTTGTAAAGCCTTCCAGCGCAGGGTCTTCAGTAGGAGTATCCAAGGCGTACGATAAGGAACAGCTTTTTGAGGCGATCAAGATCGCCCTGGAAGAAGATCACAAGGTGCTCATTGAAAACACTATCGTCGGAAGAGAGATAGAGGTGGCGGTATTGGGTAACAGGAACGTGAGGACCTCTGTAATAGGCGAGATAGTTCCGGCTGATGACTTTTACAGTTTTGAAGCCAAGTACGAGAACGCGGCCAGCGAGACGCGGATACTGGAAGATGTGCCCGAAGAAAAGAAAGAGGAGATCAGACAGGCTGCGGCAAAGGTATACAAGGCCATAGGCTGCAAGGGAATGTCCAGAGCGGACTTTTTCCTTGAGGAATCAGGCCGTGTGGTATTCAACGAGATAAATACCATACCGGGATTCACGGCGATAAGCATGTACCCGAAGCTTTGGGGCGAGTGCGGCGTTTCATACAGCGAACTGATAGACCAGCTGATAATGCTGGCTTTAGATGAGATAGAATAACAGATAACAGTAACGAGGAGAAAAGTGATGGCAAAAGAAAAGATCAATTTTGAAGATGAGCAGGTAAGGAACAATTACAGGCATACAACTTCGCATATACTTGCCCAGGCTGTAAAACACATCTGGCCTGAAGCGAAGCTTGCCATAGGACCTGCGATAGAAAACGGCTTCTATTACGATTTCGATCTGGATCACAAATTCACAGAAGAAGATCTGAAGAAGATCGAAAAAGAAATGAAGAAGATCGTCAAAGAAAATCTTGAGATCACAA
>JAUMVF010000003.1 GCA_030530305.1 Bacillota bacterium | reverse complement strand
ACCATCCAAGTAGGCAGAAAGGAAAGCGAATGAAATCGTTTATCGAAAGACCTCAGAATGTAGAACGTAAATGGTACGTTGTAGATTGTGAAGGACAGACCCTCGGTAAAGTGGCATCGAAGGTTGCAGCAGTGCTCAGAGGAAAGCACAAGCCCACATTCACACCTCACGTGGACTGCGGAGATTACGTTATCGTTATCAACGCTGAGAAGATCCAGGTAACAGGTAAGAAGAGAAAAGAAAAGATATACAAGAGACACACCGGTTATCCGGGCGGCCTCCGAGAGATATCTTTCGAGAAGTTACAGGAAAAGAAACCGGAAGAGATCATCAGACATGCGGTCAAGGGCATGATGCCTAAGGGCAAGCTGGGCAGGCAGATGTACAAGAAGCTGAAAGTATACGCAGGCCCCGACCATAAGCATGCGGCTCAGAAACCGGAAAGTCTGGAAATCTAAGAAGGGAGGAATCAAGCAATGGCAAAAATGCAATACTGCGGTACAGGCAGAAGAAAATCTTCAGTAGCCAGAGTTAGATTGATCCCTGGCACCGGAAAGATCACTGTAAACAAAAAGCCTCTTGACGATTACCTCGCAATGGAGATCGTTAAGAGAGAGGTAAAAAGACCGTTTGAGATAGCGGGATGCGAAGGTAAATTCGACGTCATCGCTACAGTACACGGCGGCGGCTTCACAGGTCAGGCCGGAGCTCTGAGACACGGTATCTCAAGAGCACTGTGCGTAGCAGACAGCGAAGCATACAGAGCGCCTCTCAAGGCTGCGGGCTTCCTTACAAGAGACCCGAGAATGAAGGAAAGAAAGAAATACGGACTCAAGAAAGCTAGAAGAGCGAGCCAGTTCTCAAAGCGTTAGTCCGGAAACGATTTCAGACCACAAAAAACTCCCTGTTTATCAGGGAGTTTTTCCTTTGCACTGTTTTGTAAGAATCCGGGCGGCTTCAGCCGGGTCTGCCGGTTTTTCGCCGCCGGATAATTATTAATGAGGTAATCTGCGTACTATTTTACATAGTTCTTGCTGTACTCTATTATTTTGCCTGTGGGCGCCAGCACTTCGTAATCGTATTTGTAATGCCCCTTCTTGAACTTGACTTCATAGTGCCCTTCCCCGTCGTCATACTCGAACCAGCAGGTGCCGCTGTTGATTATCGAATATTTGATGCCTGAGAATTTCGCGACTTTTTTCTTTGCCGCTTTCTTTCCGATCTTGTGCTTTGAATAGTTGTGCTTGTAGACATAGTCTACGGATTTTTCAAGGATCCTGCCGGTCTTTTTGATTTCGTAGTCATACTCTGCGTTGTTCTTTTTCTTTGTGAACTCGATCTCGTACTTTCCGTCGTCCAGTTCAGCTTCCAGCCCGTAAACGCCTGCCTTTGTTGTGTGGGCGTCGTTCAGAGCTTTTTTGACAGCTTCCTTCTTCGTCATTGAGCCGGCAAAGGCCGAAGCGCTCATGGCGATCACTACGATCACGGCCAGCGTAATAACGGATACTCTTCTGATTGCGTTGGTCATGGTTTTTCTCCTTTTCTTTTATGGTTTCCCTTTTGCTTTGTTTTTATATCTGTATGTTAAAGGGGAAAAATTAAAAGAAAATTAACAAACCATGTTTTTTTATTTTTGTTTTCCGCAGGTCTTTTCCAGGTCAAAGAACACGAGCCCGCCTTTAGGTTCACGGCCGGTATTCCACAATCTTTCAAGATCTATCCACCGGGCCGCGCCATAAGTCACTGCGCGGATCTCTGCCTGCGAACCGGTCTTTCCCTGCATGGCTTCACGGGTTACCGCAGTCGAACAGGCTGAACCGGTTTCTTGGCATCTGTATCCGTTTATGAGGAACCAGTGCCACACATAGTCGTCCATCTCAGGGTCCTCGTGGTGCAGCACAAGGCACGCCGCAGGATACCCCTTTTCGAGCTGCCGCACGATGGCAGCCTCCGCCTCTGCCGCAGGACGCTCCCCGCTGAAACCCTCCATGAGGATCCGGGTTTTTACCTCTTCCTCCGGCGCGGCTTTTTCCGTATCGGAAAGATATTCCCTGAATCCGTCCATATAAATATCAAGTGTGTTGATGCCCTTCATCCGCGGTTTCAGATATGGCCTCATTATATTCGAAAACGTAACGTATTCTTTTTTTCTGATCTCGCCGGTATAGAACGGATATAGATATTCCATGCCGAAATGCTTCGCGAAAAATACGCATATATCGCAGGCTGTCTGGGCCGCGCATCCGCCGAGCCGCATCCAGGCGGTCCTGAACCAGACCTGGCTTCCGCCGTATGCTCCGTTATCCAGTTTGAAATGATCTAAAAGTATTTCCATATGTTCATTATACAGCGTATTTCCCGTTCCGGCACTTTTTTGTGCCCGGCGCATTGTCCGCTTTCGCTGGTTTTCCCGCCCGCGAGCGCTTTTGTGTTATTGACATATGTCGCAAACAGCGTATAATTGACTTGCGGTTATTGTTAAACAACAAGGGGCTGCAACGCAGGAAAATAAACGCAAAGAGAAAGAGGGTGTCTGAATTGTCCAGACCACAGAAGAGCAGAAGGATCTGCTCAATGCCGGCAAACACCAGCTTCGGACCTCTTGATGAACACGAAGCGGCAGAAGAGATCACCATGACAGTCGATGAATTTGAAGCCATCAGACTGATAGACCTCCTCGGCCTGAATCAGGAAGAGTGCTCCAAACGCATGAACATCGCGCGGACAACGGCGCAGGCAATATATAACAGCGCAAGGAAAAAGCTTGCCAAATGTCTGGTAGAAGGCGCGGATCTTCATGTAGACGGTGGAGAATACAACGTTTGCGACGGCGCGGGGTGCGCCTGCAGCGACTGCCCGACAAAAATCGACCTGTAGAAGACCGCTTTGCTTAACGGGTTTACGGCAGCGGTCCCGGTCCGGTCTCTGACCGGTCGTTTTAACAGGATGTCTATGAAATCAATATGCTAAAGAAAGGAAACACACGAAATGAGTACTAGTTGCGATCATGACTGTTCATCATGCGCATCCGCATGCGACGACAGAACAGAAGAACAGACCAGTTTTATCAAACCGACTCACGAACTGAGTGATATCAAAAAAGTCATCGGCGTAGTCAGCGGAAAAGGCGGAGTAGGAAAATCCTCTGTTACCGCTATGCTGGCAGTTCTCGCCCAGAGAGCCGGCTACAGGACAGCTATCCTTGACGCGGATATCACCGGACCTTCCATCCCTAAGATGATCAAGGCAAAAACTCCGGGAGACGCGTCTACACACGATCTTTATCCGGCTACTTCAGCTACCGGCATCGAGATAATGTCCATAAACCTCTTCCTTGAAGAGGAGACAACTCCGGTCATCTACAGAGGACCTATCATCGCCCAGACTGTTGAGCAGTTCTGGACAGACGTTGTCTGGGGAGATATAGATATAATGTTCATCGACTGTCCTCCGGGCACAGGCGATGTCCCTCTCTCGGTCTTCCAGTCCATACCTCTCGACGGCATCATCGTTACCACTTCCCCGCAGGAACTGGTTTCAATGATAGTCGGAAAAGCCGTGACCATGGCAAAACACATGGACATTCCTATCCTGGGAGTAGTTGAGAATATGAGCTATGTTGAATGCGACGAGTGCGGACACAAGATCGAAGTATTCGGTCCGAGCAAAGTAAAGGAACTGGCCGACCAGTATGACATTCCGAATACGGCCCAGATCCCGTTCAACGCCAAGATCGCCGCAGGCTGCGACGCAGGCATGATGGAACTGTTCGAAGGACCCTGGCTTGACGATATGCTGAAGGCAATCATGGCCGAATGATCTTAAACCAATAATAAAAAAGACCCTGCAGTACGAAACGTGCAGGGTCTTTTTATTGTCAGAATACTTTAAAGGAGGTCTTCTTTCTTTATTCTTCGCTGTAAAGCGCTGTGGACAGATATCTTTCACCGTTGTCTGCCAGTATGGCGACAATGTTCTTTCCTGCGAATTCGTCTCTCTTTGCCAGCTGGACTGCCGCCCAGAGAGCTGATCCCGAAGATATTCCAATCAGTATGCCTTCTGTCTTGGCGAAGTTCCTTGATGTTTCAAAGGCGTCTTCGTTGGCAACAGTAATGATCTCGTCATAAACGCTCGTGTCGAGGATATCGGGAACGAAGCCGGCGCCGATGCCCTGGATCTTATGTGGTCCCGGCTGTCCGCCTGAAAGTACCGGTGAATCCTTTGGCTCTACCGCAACTACTTTGATATCCGGGTTCTGTTCCTTGAGATATTTGCCGGTTCCTGTAAGGGTTCCGCCGGTTCCTACGGCTGAAACAAAAGCGTCGACTTTTCCTTCAGCATCCTTCCAGATCTCGGGGCCTGTGTGCTCATAGTGGGCCTTCGGATTGTCCGGGTTCACGAACTGTCCCGGGATGATGCTGCCTTCGATCTCCTTGTTGAGCTCTTCCGCTTTTGCGATCGCGCCCTTCATTCCTTCGGCGCCCGGTGTCAGAACGATGTCCGCGCCGTATGCCGCCAGGAGTTTTCTTCTTTCGATACTCATGGTGTCAGGCATTGTGAAGATCGCTTTGTATCCCTTGCTTGCCGCGACTGCGGCAAGACCGATTCCTGTATTTCCGCTGGTCGGCTCGATGATAGTCGCGCCCGGTTTCAGAACGCCCTTCTTTTCAGCTTCTTCTATCATTTCTTTACCGACTCTGTCTTTTACGCTTCCTGCCGGGTTGTAGTATTCCAGCTTTACGATGATATTTCCCTTCAGATCCTGATCCTTTCCATATTTGTTCAGTTTCAGAAGCGGTGTGTTTCCTATAAGTTCTGTTAATCCGTTATAAATAGCCATTTTGTTCCTCCTTTGGACTTTGGTCCTTTTCTTTATTATACTCTTTCGTTTGTTCCTGTGTTATCGTCTCTGCGGTTTTTGCAATCAGTCCGCAAAGCCTTTTTTCAAATCCGCGATTATATCTTCACTGTTTTCCAGACCTATTGACAGTCTGATCGTCGAAGGCTTAATGCCCTGATCCAGCAGTTCCTCTTCAGTAAGCTGGGAGTGAGTGGTGCTTGCCGGATGTATTACCAGCGACTTGGCGTCTGCTACATTTGCCAGCAGCGAGAAAAGCTCCAGCTTGTCGATGAAGGCTTTGGCCTCTTCCTGTCCTCCTTCGATGTCGAAGGTGAAGATGCTGCCGCCGCCGTTGGGGAAATACTTACCGTAAAGCTCCGATCCCGGTTCGCCCCGGATGGACGGATGGTGGATGGCCGTTACCTTCGGTTCTGTCTTAAGATATTCGATGACTTTCAGCGTGTTTTCCACATGTCTCTCTACTCTGAGGGACAGCGTTTCGAGCCCCTGCAGGAATATGAAAGCGTGGAACGGTGAAAGCGTCGCGCCTGTATCTCTCAGAAGTATCGCCCTGATATATGTCACGAAGGCCGCCGGGCCTACCGCGTCTACAAAGCTTACTCCGTGATATGACGGATTGGCGTCAGCCAGCCACGGATATCTGCCGGAAGCTTTCCAGTCATAGGATCCTCCGTCGATGATTACTCCGCCGATTGCCGTTCCATGCCCGCCGATGAATTTGGTCGCGCTGTGAACGACGATGTCTGCGCCGTATTCAAAAGGTCTCACAAGATACGGCGTGGCGAAGGTGTTATCCACTGCGAGAGGTATGTTATGTGAGTGAGCAATTTTTGCGAAGTTTTCTATATCTATGACATTGCCGTTGGGGTTGCCTAAGGTCTCTATGAAAAGTGCCTTGGTGTTCCCGTCTATTGCCGCTTCGATCTCTTCCGGTTTGTACGGATCCACCCATGTGGTGGTGATCCCGTAAAGAGGAAGTGTGTGCTCAAGAAGGTTGTATGTGCCGCCGTATATGGTCTTTGCGGCTACGATGTTCTCACCCTCTTTTGCGAGAGCCTGGATCGTATATGTGATAGCCGCCGCTCCCGAAGCTGTGGCCAGAGCCGCAACTCCTCCTTCAAGAGACGCGATCCTCTGTTCGAATATGTCTTGTGTAGTGTTGGTCAGACGTCCGTAGATATTGCCCGGATCTGCCAGACCGAATCTGTCCGCCGCGTGCTGGGCGTTATGAAAAACATATGACGTAGTCGCGTAAATGGGCACCGCTCTGGCGTCGCTGACTGCGTCCGGTTCTTCCTGCCCGATGTGCAGCTGTCTTGTTTCAAATTTCCAATCTTTACTCATTTTTATCTCCTTTATCTGTTCCCGGGAATGTCCCCGGATAGTTGTGTTCCGTTTTAAAATCCGTCGACAGCTGCCAGACACTCTTCATGATCGGTCACCAGATCTTTAAGTGTTATGCTGCCGGTATATTCCGCGATGGCGTTATACATGCCTTCCCAGAATTTGATAGTACTGCATTTGCCCCGCCGGGGGCACATATCCGCGCCGGGTTCCAGACATGCTACCGGGACCATCAGCCCTTCGGATGCTTCCAGGATCTCTCTTACAGTGTAGTCGTCCATATCTCTTGAAAGTCTGTATCCGCCGTGGGCTCCTCTGACGCTTTCTATGAGCCCCGCCTTGGAAAGTTTGCTTGATATCTGCTCCAGATATTTCACTGTGATACCTTCTTCCACTGAGATCCTTTTAAGCGGCATGCTTCCCTCTTCTGCATGTGTGCCGAGGCAGATCATAAGTCTGAGCGCGTATCTGCCTTTCGTAGATATTTTCATTTTCTGCCTCCTTTCTGCCGGGCTTTTGCCTTTCTGCTTTTCCGCCGGTTTCTCTGTTATTTACCGGCCGGGTTTCTCTGCCCGTCCCTTTTGGATAATAAAACCCTACCAGAACGGTAGGGTATTGTCAAGTATTTTTTCATACTTTTTTGGTAGGAATTAGTTTTTGTTGAAATCCCGCGGTTCTTGGCCGGGTTTTCCGGCTTTTCCCGCTTCAATCTTCTCTCCGAAGATAATACAGCTCATTGCCATGGCCACGCCGAGGGACCAGCCCCCGATCACGTCCGACGGATAATGAACGCCCAGATATATCCTGCTCAGTCCCACGCATATCATGGGTATGGCAAGGATGACGGTCAGCAGATTTTTCGCAAAAGGCGACCTGACCTGTGTCCGCACTATATAGATCAGCATCAGGAACACGGCCATCGATGTTGTCGAATGCCCGCTGGGAAAAGACCAGCCGCCGATCTCCACCAGTCTGTCCGCGTAAGGCGGCCGCGGTCTTTGGATGATGGCTTTTATTATCTTCTCGGTCACCTGCGAAGAAACCGCCGCCAGCGCCACCGGCACTCCGGCTTTAAGCCTTGTCGCTTTTATTGCCAGCAGCGCGGCACAGAGTATCGATATGCCCCACCAGCTGCCGATAGCCGCAAAGACCTTCGCGGCGGCAGTAAGCCCCGCGCATCTGATGGAATAGAACGCAAATCTGATAGTGTCGTCGAACCCGGCAGTCCGCCCCGAGGCCACAAGCCCGGTCATCACAGCAAAAACCACCAGCGCTATGCAGATTGTTATTGTCTTTTTTCTCATGTCAGCTCCGTATATACCATTCCGCCCTTCCCTCTGTCAGAGCGCATCAGTGAAATGTGATCCACCGTCATTTCAGGTGTTTTTTTCCCGGCCGCGCCGCGCCGAGGCGACGGCTTGCTCACCTGTTTTGCTCTTCTGATCAGAGTTATATGCGGTTTGAATTTCTTCCTGTCGAAGGGGATCCCCGCCTCCGCAAGGCTGTGTCTGAGTTTTTTCACCAGCGCGGAAAGGGCCTCGTTCTTCTCAAGGCCTGCCCACCACAGATCGCCGAAAGCTCCCGTTCCTTCTATCTTCAGACTGAAGGGCTCGAAACGGATCCCGTCTATTATTTCTATCACCTGGTCCGGATCGTCAAAGTCGCCTATGAACACCAGCGTCAGATGCATGTTCTCCGGCTTTGTCATATTCCCCCGGAATCCCTGCGCATACAGATCCTCCTGCATGCTGATGAGATGATCTTTCATTTTTCTGTTAAGTTTTATCGCGATGAATAGTCTCATTGTTTTTCCCGGCTGCGCCGTAAACTAATTATAGTCTTTTGAACGGTCAATCGCAATCATGCGTCAGACCATCCTTTATGGCAATCTTCCTCTTCACATGGTATAATTATTACATCTTTTACAAGGCAATTCTATGATATTCGTGATTTGGATTTAATACGGTACAGGAGGCTAACCTTGGTCATTTTCAGAAACATACCCGCGCTTTTCAAACTGTACGGCACGCTGCCGTCTCTCAGTAAGCTCCGCAGGCAGATCGACGCCGCCCGCGAAGCAGGAAAAGACGAAGAAGAGCGCGCATATATAAGAGAAGCCTGCGATAACTGGAGCGACGCGCTGATAAAGACATTCGGCATGGACGTCCATGTCACGGGAAAAGAAAATCTTCCGAAAGAAGGTCCCGTCGTATTCGTTTCCAACCATCAGGGCTATGCCGATATCATAGTTCTGATGAACGCCCTGGATACGATCCAGTTCGGTTTCGTTGCCAAAGACGACCTGATCAAGATCCCCCTCTTCGGCAAATGGATCCTCAGGATCCGCAGTGTTTCAATGCACAGAGACGAGACCAAGGAAGCGGTCAAAGCCATCCTGGAAGGGATCAAGTATATAAAGAAGGGCTTTTCACTGCTGATCTTCCCCGAAGGGACCCGGAGCAAGGGCCCCGAAATGGGCGAGTTCAAAAAAGGAGCCTTCAAGCTGGCTACCAAGCCGAAGGTCCCCATCGTTCCGGTCACTGTCCACGGATCATACCGCGCCTTCGAGGATAACGGCGTGTTCAAAGGCGCCCGCGTAGATATCGTGATCCATCCGCAGGTCGAGACCAGAGATCTGGGCAAACAGGATGAAAGCGCTCTTGTAAATCAGGTCGAGGGAACCATCCGCGACTCACTGCTCAAGCTGCAGGAAGAAGAAAGAAAAAGAAACGGACAGAAAACTCTGCCCGAATAAACAACGATCCAAGGCGCCCTTTCCGGGCGCTTTTTTATTTCTTTTCTAATTTGATGTTGGCTACATACACGCCCGCGATTATTACGACTGCGCCGATGGTCTGATACAGGGTGAACGGCTCTCCCAGGATCAGCGCTCCCGAAAGGATCGAAACCACCGTCGATATGCCGATGAAGGAGGCGTTCCTGTTGACTCCGATCATGGAGATGGCCAGGTTGGTCAGGAAGAAAGCCATGACAGAACTTCCCAGACCCTGATAGATCATTGCCGCAAGGACCGCCGGCTCTTTTGCCGGAAGCGTGACAAGCCACTCAAGGTTCCCGCCGGCCGCAGCCTGGATCACCGCAATGACTGAAAAAACAATGGCCCCGGCTGCGAGCATCACATAAGTAATGTCTCCGCCGGCGTAACCTTTGGCTCTTTCCACCAGTACGCTGTAAGTGGAAAAAGCCAGGACCGCGATCATCAGAAAAATATATCCCTTTGCGGAAAAGCTGGCCGATGCCCCTACCGCGAGAACTGTGATCACGACACCTGCGAAGGTGATAAGTATCCCGAAGACCTGCCTTTTAAAAGGTTTCTTCCGGAGAAATACCGCTGAAGCGATCAGCGATACTACCGGGATTATCGACGCGATGACCCCGCTTTCCGATGCGGTGGTATTGCTTATTCCGATGGTTTCACAGATGAAATAGATAACAGGGAAAAACAGCGCCAGTGACAGGAGCGGTTTCAGGTTCTTCCCTTTCAGGTCCACCTTGATTATCCTGGTCAGAGCAAAAATATTCATGAAAACGAACGCAGAAAGAAACCGCCAGCCGAGCAGAGGGAAAGTGCCGGCGACGGCTACCGCCTGTCTGGTGAAGATAAAACTCATCCCATACAATATCTCTGCGCCGATAGCGCAGAGACATCCTATTATTATCGTTTTTCTGTTTGATTGTTCCTGTATCATTACTTCTTCACGCCCAGACCGAACTTTTTCTTGACTCTTCTCAGGACAGGAGTCGCGATAGCATTGGCTTTCTCCGCGCCTTCCTTGAGAACTTTCTTCAGCTCATCTGATTTTCTGATCTCGGCGTATCTTTCCTGTATAGGTGTAAGGGCCTCGATGGTCACTTCCACAAGATCTTTCTTGAAATCCCCGTAGCCGCAGCCTTCATACTTCTTCTCAATGTCCGGGATCTCGATTCCCGAAAAAGCGCTGTAGATAGTGATCAGGTTGCTGACTCCCGGTTTTTCATCCCAGTCCACTCTGATGGAGCCTTCCGAATCGGTGGTCGCCTTCATGATGGATTTCTTGATCTTGTTGGGTTCGTCCAGAAGGGATATCCTGCTGTGGATATTCTCGGCGCTTTTGCTCATCTTGCTGGTCGGGTCGTCAAGAGACATGACTCTTGCAGCTGATTTCATGTATTTGCCTTCCGGCACTACGAAAGTATTCTCGAATCTGTTGTTGACGCGGATGGCGATGTCCCTGCACAGTTCGATGTGCTGTTTCTGGTCATTGCCCACCGGAACGATGTCTGTATCGTAAAGCAGGATGTCCGCCGCCATAAGTATGGGATATGAGAAAAGTCCCATGCCCGCCGACTCTTTGTTCCTGCTCTTTTCCTTGAACTGGGTCATTCTTGAAAGTTCGCCCGTATAGCTGCTGCATGTGAGGATCCAGGAGAGTTCAGCATGGCCGGATACGTCTGACTGAACGAAAAGTATCGCCTTTTCCGGGTCGAGACCGATAGCCATGTAAAGGGCCGCCACGTCCAAAGTGTGCTGTCTCAGTTCCTTCGGGTCCTGGGGTACCGTGATCGAATGCATGTCTACCACGCAGTAGATGCAGTCATTGTCGTCCTGAAGCTGGACGAACTGTCTGAGGGCTCCCAGATAATTCCCTATGTGGATGTTGCCTGTAGGCTGAACGCCTGAAAAAACTCTTGCCATTTTCCTGTTCCTTTCATTCTGCAGTTTGTCTTTGTTCTGTCGCGTCGCGGTTTCCCGTCCGTTTTCGCCGGACCGGCCATTGCTCTTTAGCCGGACTATCCGCCGCGTACTATGAAGAGCGCTCCAGTTCTTTGGCGAAGCGCGCTTTGATATTCCTCTCCGCTCTCGATATTGTCATCTGTGAAACGCCCAGATCCTCCGCGATCTCCGCCTGAGATCTGTTCTCCAGAAAACGCTTCCTGAAGATATACATGTTGGTGTCCGAAAGCTCATCCAGAACTTTTTCGATCATTTCCTCATACTCCAGCCGGTCGTAGCCTTTCTCCCGGTCGGCGGTGTACTTTTCGAAGGCCGGGGACTCGCTGTCCTCTCCCCAGTCCGCGAATTTCTGATCCAGGGACATGGTGTAAAAAGCCCTTCCGCCTTCTATTACTTCCAGGATCTCCGCCCGGTCCGAGCCCATGGCTTCCGCCAGCTCGTCCACGTTTGGCACACGGCCCAGCTGCGCAGTCAGCTTTTCCTTGACCTTGGGCAGTTTGCCGGACATTTCCTTGATCCGCCGCGGCACCTTCATGCTCCAGGCCTTGTCCCTGAAGTGTTTCTTTATATCTCCCAGGATAGTAGGCGTGGCAAAACTGGAAAATTCGTATCCTTTTTCAGGATCGAATCTGTCCACCGCTGAGATCAGTGCCAGCGAAGCTACCTGATATAGATCGTCGTACTCCACACCTTTGTTCCGGTACTTGCTTATGAGAATATCCACCATGTACATGTGGTCTTCTACTATTTTGTTACGGAGCGAGGGATCTTTTGTCTTCCTGTATTCCAGGAACAAATCCTTTTCCGTCATATCTTACTCACCATTACGCCGTCTGCGCCGGGACGCCGCCCGCATTCAGGCTCCGCGCCACAGCGCCGGCTGTACGCGTCTGCTAAATGTTCTTCGTCATCACGATTTTCTTGCAGCCTTCTGCCGCAGTGCCGAAATCGACTGTGTCCATAAGGCTCCTGATCATCTGCACGCCAAGGTCGCCTTCCTTCGTACAATCGAGACACGGCTTCTTATCCTTTGGCAGATCGTGGACTTTCGCCTTGTCCTCTATGGTAACTGTCATCTTCGACTCGTCAGAAGAACACTTCACTTCAACACAGCAGCTCCATCCGTCCGCTCCGTGGCAGCAGACGTTCTTGAATGCCTCGCCGGAGGCGATGGCAAGATCGTCGATCTTTTCCACGTCCATCCGGGCGTTGGTTGCCGCAGCGCATACCGCCAGTTTTATCAGAGTCGTATTTTCCGGTTTGCCCGGAACTGTAAAAATATACTCCGTAGGCATTTTTCTTTCCTCTTTCATTAAAAAACCTTCAGGCCGCTCACTTCCCGCAGCTTACTGCCGGGTGTCCATCTCCATCTGGTCGCCGTCATCTGCCTTGCCGCCTTCGCCGCCGGCAGTCTCTTCTTCCGCGTCAGCGTCCTTTTCGTTCACCTTGGCCAGAGCGATGATGTTGGTTTCATCTGAAACCTTCATTATCTTGACTCCCTGTGTGGCTCTTCCCAGTTTGGAAACGTCCTTGGCCTGTATCCTTATGATGATGCCGTCGGAATTGATCAGCAGCATCTCGTCGTCTCTGTCGACTACCATCGCGCCTACGAGAAGTCCCGTCTTCTTGAACTTTGTCTTGTCGTAAGTAAGCAGACCTTTTCCGCCTCTTGCCTGAACTTTGTACTCGTTGACAGACGTCCTCTTGCCGTAGCCCTTCTGGGTAACTACGAAGAGCTGTTCATCCGGCTGTACCAGTTCCATTGAAACGACTTCATCGTCATCTTCCAGCTTGATGGCTCTCACGCCGCCGGCGTTTCTGCCCATAGGTCTTACGTCATGCTCTGAGAAGCAGATGCACTTGCCCTGCTTGGTGACTATGATGACGTTGTCTGTGCCGGAAGTCTGCTTGATGCCCACAAGCTCGTCTCCATCCTTGAGCTTGACGGCGATCAGCCCGCCTTTCCTGTTAGTGTCGAATTCCGAAAGGGCGGTCTTCTTGATGGTGCCGTGCTTCGTCACGCCGATCAGGTATTTGTCCTCTTCAAATTTCTTGAGAGGTATGACTGCGTTGATCCTTTCTCTCTGCATAAGTGAAAGGAAGTTGACTGCCGGCATTCCCTTGGCTGATCTGGACGCTTCGGGTATCTCGTAAGCTTTCATCTTATATACCCTGCCCAGATTGGTGAAAAACATCAGATAGTTATGGGTGCTGGTCAGGATAAGGTCTGTTACGAAGTCGTTTTCTCTTGTGGTCAGACCGGTTATTCCTTTGCCGCCTCTCTTCTGCGTCTTGTATGTGTCAGCCGGGATCCTCTTCAGATATCCCAGGTGTGTCAGCGTTACAGCTACCTGTTCTTCCTCGATCAGGTCAGCCTCGTCGAACTCGTCGGCAGCCGCTACGATCTTGGTCCTTCTCTTGTCGCCCCATTTTTCCTTGATCTCCAGCAGCTCGTCTTTTACTACTCCCATCAGCTTTTTCTCGTCTGCGAGAAGGCTCTTGTAGTAAGCGATCTTTCTCTGAAGTTCTGCGTATTCGTCTTCTATCTTCTCTCTTTCAAGACCCTGCAGTCTCGCCAGTCTCATGTCCAGTATGGCCTGAGCCTGTATCTCCGAAAGGGCAAAACGCTTCATGAGTTTTTCCTTGGCGTCATTGTAGCTCTCGCGGATGGTCTTTATGACCGCGTCGATATTGTCAAGAGCGATCCGGAGACCTTCCAGTATGTGAGCTCTGGCCTCCGCCTTCTTAAGGTCGAACTGCGTCCTTCTTGTGACTACGTTCTTCTGGTGCTTCAGGTATTCTTCCAGGATCTCATAGAGATTCAGCACTCTCGGCTGCCCGTCTACCAGAGCGATCATGATCATGCTGAAGTTGTCCTGCATCTGTGTATGCTTGAACAGTCTGTTCAGCGTGATCTGAGGATTGGCGTCCTTCTTCAGTTCGATGACGATCCTCATGCCGGTCCTGCTGGACTCGTCTCTTATATTTGAAATGCCGTCGATCTTCTTGTCCTTGACAAGCTCGGCGATTTTCTCTATGAGTCTTGCCTTGTTGACCTGGAAAGGTATCTCGGTAACGATGATCTGGGATCTTCCTCTGGAGGTTTCCTCGATCTCGGTCTTGGCTCTTACCTGGACCTTTCCCTGTCCTGTGCGGTACGCCTCCTGGGCTCCGCTTCTTCCCATGATGACAGCGCCCGTCGGAAAATCCGGTCCCTTGATGATCTTCATCAGATCTTCGACCGTGGTATCCTCGTCGTCTATCATCTTCACCGCGCCGTCTATGACTTCGCCGAGATTATGGGGCGGTATGGATGTGGCCATGCCGACAGCGATACCGTTGGACCCGTTCACCAGAAGGTTCGGGAATCTTGACGGAAGTACTACCGGCTCTTTTTCCTCTTCATCAAAGTTAGGCATGAAATCGACAGTTTCCTTGTCGATGTCACGGAGCATCTCCAGTGAGAACGGCGACATCCTTGCTTCTGTATAACGCATGGCGGCAGCGCCGTCACCGTCAACAGAACCGAAGTTTCCGTGTCCGTCCACCAGCAAGTATCTGGTAGAAAAATCCTGAGCCATTCTTACCATGGCGTCGTAGATGGAACTGTCGCCGTGGGGGTGATATTTACCCATTACCTCGCCGACTATACGCGCGGATTTCTTGAAGGGTTTATCCGGCGTAACTCCCAGCTCGCTCATTCCGTATAAGATCCTTCTGTGTACAGGCTTCATTCCGTCCCGCACGTCAGGAAGCGCACGACCTACGATGACGCTCATCGCGTAGTCGATGTAGGAGTTCTTCATCTCGCTGTGGATTTCATGCTGTATAAGTCTTTTGTCTTCTATAAGATTATCCATTTAAACTCCTCCTTCCTATATATCCAGATTCTGTACGTATTTAGCGTTATCTTCTATGAATTTCTTTCTCGGTGGCACCTTGTCACCCATGAGTGTGGTGAATATGGCGTCTGCCGCAGCCGTATCCTCGAGAGTTATCTGTATGAGGGTACGCTTTTCGAAATCCATGGTGGTCTCCCAGAGCTGCTGGAAGGACATTTCTCCCAGACCTTTGTATCTCTGGATGTCAGCCTTGCCCGGCTTGTCCGCAAGAGTCGCCATCAGCTTTTCCTGCTCTCTTTCCGAGTAAGTGTAAAATTCTTCTTTCCCCTTCCGCGTCCGGAACAGCGGCGGCTGGGCGGCGTAAACATAGCCGCCTTCTATGAGCGGTTTCATGTAGCGGTAGAAGAAGGTCAGGAGCAGCGTCCTTATGTGGGCGCCGTCCACATCGGCATCGGTCATGATTATTATCTTGTGATATCTGAGTTTTTCGATATCGAAATCAGGACCGATGTTGCAGCCGAAGGCTGTGATCATATTCTTGATTTCTTCTGAATTCAGTATCTTATCCAGTCTCGCCTTCTCTACGTTGAGGATCTTTCCTCTCAACGGAAGGACTGCCTGGCGGTTTCTGTCTCTTCCCTGCTTCGCGCTTCCGCCGGCGGAGTCACCCTCTACCAGGAATATTTCGGAAAGTTCTGGATTCTTTTCCGAACAATCGGCAAGTTTTCCCGGAAGTGAAAGGCCTTCTGTAAGGCTTCCTTTCCTGGCGATGTTTCTAGCCTTTCTTGCCGCCTCTCTGGCGCGGGCCGCGTCGAGGCATTTCTGTATCATTATCTTAGCCTGTCTCGGATTCTCCTGAAGGAAAGCGGTAAGATTATCGTTGGTGGTAGTCTCAACGAAACCTCTCATCTCGCTGTTTCCCAGCTTAGCCTTGGTCTGTCCCTCAAACTGGGGGTTGGTGAGTTTGACGGAGATGATCGCGGTCAGTCCTTCGCGGACATCTTCTCCAGTAAGCGCCGCGTCGCTGTCTTTCAGTATGTTGTTCTTTCTGGCGTAGTCGTTGATTGTCCTTGTGAGGGCCGTTTTGAATCCTACCAGATGGAATCCTCCGTCAGTGGTGTTGATATTGTTGGCATAGGAAAGCAGGGTCTCACTGTAGCCGGAAGTGTACTGCATGGCGACTTCCGCTTCCATGTCCCCTTTTCCTGTCTTGTCTTTTCCTTTTGCTTCGAAATATATGATGTCGGGATGGATGGCTTCCTTGTTCTCGTTCTGGAACTTGACGAATTCCTTGATGCCGCCCTCGTAATGGAACTCTTCCTGTCTCTTGAGCCCGGCTCTTTCGTCCTTCAGGGTGATCTTTACGCCCTTGTTCAGGAAAGCCATTTCTCTGAGTCTGTATTCCAGTGTGTTAAAGTCGAATACTGTCTCTTCGAATATCTCCGGATCCGGCCAGAAGGTGGTCTTCGATCCCGTCTTTCTGGCGTTGCCAAGTTCCGTAAGCGGACTCGTGGTCTTTCCTCTGGAGTAAGTCTGCTTATATACTTTGCCGTTTCTTCTGATCTCTACTTCCATTTTAGTGGAAAGAGCGTTAACAACTGAAGCTCCTACTCCGTGGAGTCCGCCGGACACTTTGTATCCGCCGCCTTCTCCGAATTTACCTCCTGCGTGAAGCACAGTATGGATGACTTCAACTGCAGGTATTTTCATCTTTGGATGGATGTCAACAGGCATTCCGCGGCCGTCATCTTCGACCATTATCGAGTTATCTCTCTGAATCACTACATTTATGGTCTTGCAGTATCCGGCCAGCGCCTCGTCGACACTGTTGTCTACTATTTCGTACACCAGATGGTGCAGGCCCTTTTCTCCCGTACTTCCGATGTACATTCCCGGTCTCTTACGAACCGGCTCTAACCCTTCCAATACCTGGATTTGCTCAGCGTCGTATTTCTGATTTCTTTTTTCTGCCGCCATTTTTTTCCGTCTCCCCTTTTCCTTTTGAATCGATGTTTTTACGATCGATTTTTGATCGTTTTCAGGCTCTTTTTTCAATTTCGCTCATACACAAGATATTGTACCATAAAAAAGCCAGATTTTCAATAAAATCCGGCTTTTTGGACACTTGTTATCTACTTTGTTGTTTTCGTGTCTGTACGGGGCTTTATTTCCCTGTGAGATATATATTATTTATGTATATGCGATGTCCGAATTGGATTTTTCTTCCACCTTTCCGGAAGTCACGAGAAAAGTCTTTCCTTCCGGAAGAGATTCCGCTACTTCGGGAGACATTTCCGCGGTGGTTATGAAGAGCTGGACGTCCTTCAGTGAATTGATCAGATAACTCTGTCTCTTCGGGTCCAGTTCAGAAAGCACGTCGTCAAGAAGAAGAATGGCGTCTTCCCCCATCTCCTCCTTGATGAGTCCGATTTCCGCCAGTTTAAGTGAAAGAGCCGCGGTCCTCTGCTGACCCTGAGATCCGTAATGCCTTATATCCGTATCGTTTACGGTGATCTTCATGTCGTCCTTGTGTGGTCCTTTGGTCGTGGTCCTTCTTTCGAGATCCTTCTGCCTGTTGATTTTCAGGGTCTTCGCGAACACTTCCTCCTGGGCATCTTCCGACACCAGCTCTATGTCCGGCTCGTATGAAATACTCAGGAATTCCTTGCCGCTTGTGATATCTTCGTTGATCCGGCGGCTTATCTTCTCTAGTTTTTCGATGAACTCGCCGCGGCTTTTCATAATGTACGCGCCGTTTTTCGCAAGAGACTCGTCCCACACGTCAAGCACATCTTCATTGATATCTCTTTCTTTAAGGTACGCGTTCCGCTGCTTCAGTATCCTGTTGTATTCCGCCAGACGGCTGAAGTACGCGGGCCTCAGCTGGCTAATCTCGCGGTTTATGAATCTTCTTCTTTTTTCAGGGTCTTCTTTTACAATTTTGAGATCTTCAGGCGAAAAAACTACAGTGAGTACATTCTCGAACATTTCCGAAAGTTTTCTCAGCTGCTTTTCCCCTACTCTTATACTTTTTCCTTCTTTTCTTATTACTATATCTATCTCTGTTTCCTGATCCTGTTTTTCCGCGCAAAGAAGGACACGGCAAAAACCGCATCCAAACCTTATCATTTCAATATCTCTGGATGTTCTGAAGGATTTTCCCACAGAGGTGATGTAGACAGCTTCCAGCAGATTTGTTTTTCCCTGGGCGTTGTCGCCGATAATGATATTGACTTTGGGGTGAAACTCGATTTCCAGATTTTCATAATTTCTGAAATCAGTCAGTTCAAGTTTTCTGGCGTACATTTAACCTGATATCCTTACCGGAAGAACGAGATACTCATAACTGTCCCCTTCGAGAGATTTGATGAGGCACGGTGAAGTGCTGCCCTTGAATATAATCTTTATATGTTCGTCATCAACAGCTTTAAGAGCATCTATCATATACTTAGAGTTGAAACCTATCTCTATATCGTCTCCTTCTTTTTCAATTATCACTTCTTCTTTTACCTTTCCTTCTTCAGAACGTGAAGTGATCACGAGGAGCTCATTATTTATCGTTATTTTTATAAGATTGTTTTTTCCTTCTTTAGCCAGAAGCGAAGCTCTTTCTATACTATCTAAGAGCACGTTCCTGTCAGTAATTACAGTGCATGATCCGTCTTTAGGAAGAATATCTTTATATTTGATAAAATCTCCTTCAAGAAGTCTTACTACTGCTTTTGTATCCTTGAATATAAATGAGGCGTTTTTACTTCCTATGAGTATATCCACATCCTCTTCATCTTCAGAGTCGCTTATTATATTTTTGATCTCATTTATAAGTCTTCCGTTTATAACTACTTTCTTTTCACCTTCGTTTGCCATTTTTTCTCTTACTACAGACATTCTGAATCCGTCTAAAGCAACCATATTGAGACTATCTCTTTCTATTTCTGTCAGGACTCCTGTAATGATTCCTTTTGATTCATCTATGCTGGCCGCAAAAGATGTTTTTCTTATCATATCGCCAAAGAGTTTTTTATCAAGCGAAACTTTATATATATCATCTTCAGTATCTTTGATCTTCGGAAATTCATCAGGTGATATCCCTACTATGTTAAATTC
This sequence comes from Bacillota bacterium, assembly GCA_030530305.1. Classification (GTDB taxonomy): domain Bacteria; phylum Bacillota; class Clostridia; order Peptostreptococcales; family Anaerovoracaceae; genus RGIG7111. The sequence goes on along the minus strand of JAUMVF010000003.1, from coordinate 19,104 downwards.
AGAAAATGAAGTTTTTACTGTTACGTTGTTTTCTTCATCAGAAGTAATATAAATATCTCCTCCCGGAAGTTTTCTTATTATATCTCCGAACAGTTTGGCGTTTACTACTACAGATCCTTCTTCTTCACAAAGTATCTCTGTTTTCTTTACTATACTTATATCCATGTCTGACGCTGACATGATAAGTTCATTTCCTTCTGCTTTCAGAAGTATACCTTTAAGGATAGGTAAAGCTGATCTTGTTGAGACAGCTTTTGAAACAGTATTCAAAGCCTTTGATAATTTCTGCTGGCTGCAATTGAATTTCATTTTCCGGTGACCTCCGATCTGTCTTTATTATATTATATTTACAGTAATAATAGTAATAGGGTCTGTTAAAACTGTGGATAACTTTTATAATTATTATATTTTCAACGTTATTTATCAAAAACCGGTATGTTGAAAACCTGTCTGATTCGATTGATAAGATGTTTATAAAAAATCATCCGTTATCGATCATATTTCTCAGGTCTTCAATATCATCTGCAAGAGAAGAATTCGTCTTTATTTCAGAAGAGATTTTTTCGTAAGCGTAAACTACTGTTGAATGATCTCTTCCTCCGAAAGCATCTCCTATTTTAGGATATGAAGTATCAGTCAGTTCTTTACAGAGATACATAGCTATCTGTCTTGGAACAGTAAGATCCCTGGTTCTTTTTTTAGATTCTATATCAGTTATCTTTATTCCGTATTTTTTACATACTTTTTTCTTTATAGTTTCGCAACTTACATTGAAATCGCCTGATTTTATAACGTCCTTAAGAATTTTCTTTGCGAATTTCAGATCTATCTTTTCATTCATTATCTTTGAGAAACTTGCTACTCTTGTAAAAGCTCCCACAAGATCTCTTATATTGAATTTGATTTTTTCAGCTATCAATTCAATAACAGCTTCAACTTCATGAGTAAGAGCTATATTTTCAATGTTTGCCCTGTTTCTTAAAATTGCGATCCTTGTCTCAAATTCCGGAGGCTGAATATCCGCTACCAGATTCCACTGGAAACGTGATCTTAATCTTTCATCAAGAACTTTCATTTCATTAGGAGCTCTGTCACTTGATATTATGATTTGTTTATTAGATTCATAAAGCCTGTTGAAAGTATTGAAAAATTCAGTCTCTGTGGATTCTTTACCCTGGATGAACTGGATATCGTCTATAAGAAGAACGTCGATACCTCTGTATTTCTTCCTGAAGGCTTCCATTCCGCCTTTTTTCTTTTTGGAATCAAGAGCTTTGATAAATTCGTTGGTGAACATCTCAGAAGATATATAAAGAACCTTAAGAGACGGATGGTTTTTCAGTACGTAATGTCCTATAGCATGCATAAGATGGGTCTTTCCAAGGCCAGGGCCGCCGTAAAGAAACAGCGGGTTATATGCGTCTGACGGGTTTTCAGCAACTGCAAGAGCGGCCGCGTGAGCGAACCGGTTGTTGTCGCCTACTATGAAATTCTCAAAACTGTTGTTGGGATCCAGAATAAATTCGCTGGTGAAAGAATCACTTTCATCCGCAGCGCCGTAGATATTCGAAGATTCGTCAGATTTTTCTTCTTTCTCCCCGCCAAGATTGATGATAACGCTGTATCTTTTTCCGAGCACTTCCTCTACCGCGCCTTCAAGAACAGACATATATCTTGTTTTAAGTATACCAAGAGAAAAATCATCTTCTATCGAAAGATAGATGATACCCGGATCATCGTCTATTTTATTCACTTTGATCGGAGAGAACCAGGTGTCATAGCTGACGTTGTTTACTGTCTTTTTAACGACAGACAGTATGTCTCTCCATTTCAGCTCAAAATCATTCATTACCAAACCAAAAACCAATCAAAATTAGTGTAAAAAATATACGGCGCGTTTCTTTCAACAGTTAAATGAAAACGCCGATATCATTTCTGCTTTACAATTACAATTATGTTTCAGCGACCCCTAAATGTCAAACAGCCCGGTCGCGGCAAAGTCCCCATATTTTGTATTAGGACCATAACGAAAAACATGATAACAGAAAAAGTTATCCACAGGCAAGGGGGAAAATAAATCGGCAGAAAATGAACACGTGTAAAGTTTTCCACAGAATGTGGATAACTCTGTGAACAATATCCCCCCGGCACAAGATATTGATTAAATGAAAACGGAAATTTTTTTTAAGGAAATACCGGCGGTCCGCAGGCCCGGAAAAGAGTTAAAATCGTTGACATGAAAAATACGCAAATGTATAATAATAAGGCATGTCTGCAGGTATAAGAGCGGACCTGCAAGTATTGAAAGAGGAGGTAAAGACGTGAAAAGGACATATCAGCCGAAGAAAAGACAGAGAAAAAAAGAACACGGCTTCAGAAAAAGAATGAAAACTAAGAACGGAAGAAACGTTCTCAGAAGAAGAAGACGCAGAGGAAGAAAAGTACTTTCAGCATAAGGCAAATATCTTTGTCAAACGAGCATAAAGATATTTACTTATGCCGATCTGTGTACAGAAAAAGAAAATGTTGAAAAAAGAGGTTCTCAGAAATAAAAACGATTTTTCCAACATATACAACAGGGGGAAATCACAAGGAGAGAGATTTGTAGTTGTTTTTTACAGGAAAAACAGTCTTTTATTTAACAGGACAGCATTTTTAGCAAGTAAAAAAGTAGGAAATGCGGTAGAGAGAAACAGAGCCAGAAGGCTCATGAAAGAAAGCTGCCGCGGGCTAAAAGACAAATTGCTTCAGGGATACGATATAATATTTATCGCGAGAAGCACTATTAAGGGAAGAAAATGTGCGGATGTGAAAAAATCTATTGAGGCCGCACTCAGCAAAGCGAAACTGATTGACCGGGAGAAAAACATCCAGGGATGAAGGTGCTCCTATGAAACATGTACTGATCATACTGATAAGAGGATATCAGAAGTTCATATCACCGATGTTTCCGGCGCATTGCCGCTTCTACCCCACCTGCTCCACATATTTTATCCAGGCATTACAGAAGTACGGCTTTTTTAAAGGGAGCTGGCTGGGGATCAAAAGGATCTGCCGCTGCCATCCATGGAATCCGGGAGGATATGATCCCTTAAAATAAATTGGAGGAACCAGATGTACAAGATTATTGGATTCATTGCAAAACCGCTTGGTATGTTGCTGAGTTTGATATATGACCTTGTAGGTAATTATGGGATTTCGATTATCATATTCACGATAATCGTCAAGTTCGCTTTGTATCCACTTTATGCAAAGCAGATCAAACCCACAGTAAGAATGGCTGAATTTCAGCCGAAGATGAAGGAAATACAGACAAAATATGCTAACGACAGACAGATGATGAACATCAAGATGTCTGAGTTATATAAAGAAGAAAAGTTCAATCCTATGGGCGGATGTCTTCCTATGATCATCCAGATGCCCATAATCTTCGGGCTTTTTGCCCTTCTGAGAAGGCCGCTGGATTACATCGCCAGCGACAGTATGATCTTTGCTGCGCACGAGAGCTTCCTTTGGATAATGGATCTGAGCCAGCCGGACAAATGGATCCTGCCGATCGCCGCAGGCGTTGCGACATTTATTTCATTTTCAATGACGCAGAAACAGCAGCAGGTAGGAAATACTCAGAACCAGATGAGCGGTATGATGAAAGGTATGAAGATCATCTTCCCGATCATGATCGTCTGGATGGGAAGAACATTCCCGGCAGGACTTGCCCTTTACTGGTTTATCGGACAGGTAATTCAGATCTTCTTCAATATCCATCTGAACAGAGTAAGAGAAAGACTCAGATTCGAAGCTGAAGCAAGAAAAAAGAACAGGAAATAGCCAGCCTGTGATCTGGAATTTTTGAACGTGAAAGAAAAAGCGGCATCCTTTAGTAAGCGTCTTCGGAAAGGAAGCAGGTTTTTCTTTGGGAGGAAATATAAATGGAATATTCGGAAAAATGGGGAACCAGCGTGGAAGAAGCTGTAAAACTGGCGCTGGAAGACCTTAAGCTCGACGAAGATCAGGTCGAGGTTACGATCCTTGAAGAGCCTTCAAAAGTATTTTTCTGAATAGGGTCAAAGCTTGCCAAAGTAAGAGTAGAAAAGAAACAGGAAACCAAAGCCGACAAAGCGGCGGAAAAATACAACGCAGAAATCGAAGAAGAAATAGAAAAATTTGAAAATAAAGAAAAGGCTGCAGACGCTGAAGTAAAGACAGAGACTGAAGCAAAACCAGTCGCGGAAGCACCGGCTGCCGGGGCTGCTGAGGAAGAATACGAAAGAGAGCTTCCGGACATAAATGACATTCTCAAACTGAACGTTGAGATGGAACCGGTGGAAGATCACGCAGCTATAACATTCATAAAAGAGATGACTGAAAAGATGGGTCTGGACCTTGCTGTTACGGCAAAGAAAGGCGACGGAATGCTTTATGTGAGCATCGACGGTAAGGACGCCGGCACAGTCATCGGAAAGCGCGGGCAGACTCTGGACGCGGTCCAGTACCTTACCAGTCTGGTAGTCAACAAGGACGAAGAAAAGTATGTGAGAGTAGTTGTAGACGCTGAGAACTACAGGACCAAGAGAGGCCGCACACTTGAACAGCTGGCAGAAAAACTGGCCAGGAAAGTCGTGAAAAACAAGAGAAGCGTAAGGCTCGAGCCGATGAACCCTTATGAGAGAAAGGTCATTCACGCGACTCTGCAGGGACACCCCAAGGTAACGACCAGGAGCATCGGAGACGAGCCCCGCAGAAGAGTGATAATCGAACTGAAATAAGAAAGAAACAGCTCGCGTGCGCCGCGGGCTGTTATGCTATGGAGAAAAAGTCATGGAAGACACCATTGCGGCAGTTGCCACCGCCTATGGTGAAGGCGGCATTGGGATCGTCCGCGTAAGCGGAGAAAAAGCAGAAGAGATCCTGAAGAGCATATTTGTCCCCTCCTCCGGCGCCCTTGAAGAAAGGCGTCTTACTTACGGTACAGTAAAAGATCCGGAAACAGGGGATGTCATAGACGAATGCATGGCGGTTTTCATGAAGGGTCCCCATACGTATACCACAGAAGACGTTGCAGAGATAGACTGCCACGGGAGCGTAGTCTCCCTGAGGAATACCCTTTCCCTTGTCATCCGCATGGGCGCAAGACTGGCGGAAAAAGGAGAGTTCACCAAGAGAGCATTCCTCGGAGGTCGGCTGGATCTTTCACAGGCGGAAGCGGTCATGGATCTGGTCAGCGCGAAAACAGACGCAGGCGCGGAAATGGCGCTGGATCAGCTTGAAGGAAGAATCGGAAAAGAGACAGCTCCCATCAGAGAGAAACTTCTGGATCTTCTGACGGAGATCGCTGTCAACATAGACTATCCCGATGAGGATATCGAAGAGGTCACTTACGAAAAACTGAAGAAAGAGCTGTCAGAGACATCCTCGATGCTGGAAGACCTCCTCGCTTCGGCAGACGCCGGAAGGCTCATCCGCGAAGGGATCAGCTGCGCCATAATAGGACGGCCCAACGTTGGAAAGTCCTCTCTTATGAATGCGCTGTTAAGGGAATCCAGGGCCATAGTAACTGACATTCCCGGAACGACGAGAGACACCATCGAAGAAGGGATAAATGTCCGGGGCATCCCGGTAAGGCTTACAGATACCGCCGGGATCCACGATACGGATGATAAGATAGAGCAGATAGGAATAGAAAAGAGCAGAGAATCTTTTGACAGAGCGGATCTGGTTATCCTTGTGATAGACGGAAGTGAAGAGCTGCAGCCTGAAGACACTGCTCTTGTTGAAAAGATCAGAGACAGAAAGACCCTGATCCTTCTCAATAAAAGGGATCTGGGATACGGAATCGATAAAGACCGGATAAAAGAACTCACATCCGGGTCAGACAACATAAAGATCGTTGAAACTTCAATGACTGAAGGCACCGGCGTCACAGAGATAGAAGACGCCGTTGAAGAATATGTAATGAGCGGGAAAGTGGCTCAGAAAGAGAGCCTGCTCATATCCAACGTAAGGCACATAGAACTGCTGGAGGACACCCTTGCGGCAGTAAAGGACGCCTGCGCCGCGGCGGAAGCGGGCAGCGCCCTTGACTTTATAGAGATAGACGTAAGACGCGCGTATCAGTCCCTGGGCGAAATAACCGGAGAGGCTGTATCCGACGACATACTCAAAGAAGTCTTCTCAAGATTCTGCCTTGGAAAATAGCGGCAGACAGCTGCGGAGCACCCGGCCTGCCCTGCGCTAAACAGCCGGAGCCCGGAGCATAGGACAGACATAGGAAGGGAACACAATGAGCACCGAGACTTTTCTCATGGGAACATATGATGTGATAGTAGTCGGCGCGGGGCACGCAGGATGCGAAGCTGCCCTGGCCTGCTCCCGCATGGGAAAAAGAACTGTCATGTTTTCCATAAACCTTGAAGCGGTGGCCATGATGGCCTGCAACCCCGCTATCGGGGGCACGGGAAAAGGACATCTCGTACGGGAGATAGACGCTCTCGGCGGCGAGATGGGTCTTGTGATAGACAGGACTTTCATACAGAGCAGGATGCTCAATACCGCCAAGGGCCCCGCAGTCCACTCTCTCCGCGCGCAGGCTGACAAAAGCAGATACCACGCGGACATGAAGCGGGTCCTGGAGATGCAGGAAGGTCTGGATCTCAAACAGGGTGAGGTCGTGGACATCATCGTCGAAGACGGAAAAGCATGCGGCGTCGTGCTCAAAACCGGGAGTATATATCGGGCAAAGGCCGTTATCCTGGCTACAGGGACTTTCCTTGCGGGAAAGATATTCATAGGCGACAGCGCCTACGAAAGCGGTCCCAACGGCATGGCTCCATCAGTTGAGTTGGCTGAGTCTCTCAGGAAACTCGGGCTTCCTATGCGGCGCTTCAAGACAGGAACGCCGGCAAGAGCTCTTGCGCAGAGTCTTGATTTTTCTAAGATGAAAGAGGAAAAAGGCGACGAGAAGATCGTCCCCTTCTCCTTTATGAATGACGATCTTGAAAAGGACCAGGTATCATGCTGGCTTTCATATACTAATGAAGAAACTCACAGGATAATAAGGGAAAACTTTCACCGTTCTGCCCTTTTCAGCGGACAGATCGAAGGCGTGGGCCCAAGATACTGCCCTTCCATTGAAGACAAAGTAAACAGATTCGCCGACAGGAAAAGGCACCAGCTCTTTATTGAGCCGGAGGGTCTTGATACTGATGAAATGTACATCCAGGGAATGTCTTCAAGTCTGCCCGAAGATGTACAGGAAGCTTTTTATAAAACCATCGCAGGCCTTGAAAACATACAGATTGCAAGGCCCGCCTACGCTATAGAATACGACTGCATAGATCCGACGGACCTGAACCTGAACCTTGAGAACCGGCATGTGGAAAACCTGTTCTGCGCCGGGCAGTTCAACGGCAGTTCCGGATATGAGGAAGCCGCGGCCCAGGGTCTTATGGCGGGCGTGAACGCAGTCCTTAAGATTAACGGCAAAGAGCCTTTCATCCTTGACAGGAGCGAAGCATACATAGGCGTGCTCATAGACGACCTTGTAACCAAAGGGACCAATGAGCCGTACAGGATCATGACTTCCAGAGCCGAGTACAGGATCGTCCTGAGGCAGGATAACGCTGACCTGAGGCTGACGGAAAAAGCTTACAGGCTTGGACTTGCCACAGAAGAAAGATATCAGAGGCTCCTTGAGAAAAAGAAGCTGGTCGAGCAGGAGCGCAAAAGGCTTGAAAACACTTATGCCCTGCCGGGCGAGACCGATGATTTCATGCGCCGCGTGGGCGGAGCGCCTTTGAAAAACAAGACTTCCCTTGCGGATATGATGAAGAGACCGGAGATCACATATGAGAACCTGGCGGAAATCGATCCGGACAGACCCGTCCTTTCCGACCATGTGACTACACAGATGGCGGTGCAGATCAAATACGAAGGATATATCAGCAAACAGATGCAGCAGATAAAGCGTTTCCAGAAACTGGAAAACCAGAAGCTGGATCCGGAACTGGAATATTCTTCCATACAAGGGCTCAGGATCGAGGCAGCTGAAAAGCTGTCCGCAACCAAACCGCTTTCTGTTGGACAGGCGTCAAGAATATCGGGCGTCTCCCCTGCAGATATCAACGTTTTGCTCATTTATCTCGAAAAAGAAAGAAGATCGAAAAAGAAGTAAGCTGGCAAAGAAAAATCTTCCTTACAAAGGAAAAGCAGATGAAAAGACTTTTTGACACAATAGAAAAACTGAATGTCTTTCCGGGCGGCCCGGACAAAGAAGCGGCGGAAGAAATGAACAGAAAGTTCGCCGCGTACATGGACGGCATTCTGGAGTGGAATGATAAAATCAACCTGACTGCAATAACAGACCGGGATGAATTCGTAGTCAGGCATTTTATCGATTCTGTCTTGAGCGCAGGCTCCCCGGAAATAAAGGTCGCAAAGCTGATAGCGGATGTAGGCACCGGCGGAGGGTTCCCTGGAGTTCCTCTTGCTATACTCTTCCCGGAGAAAAAATTCGTTCTTATAGACTCTCTTGCAAAGAGGCTGAAAATCATAGAAGAACTCTGCGGATCCATCGGGATCGGCAATGTGACTGCAGTCCATGGGCGGGCTGAAGATCTGGCCGGGAAGAAGGGAGAATACAGAGAAAAATTTGACTGTGTTGTTTCGAGAGCGGTGGCAAGCATGGCGGCCTTATCTGAATTGTGTATCCCGTTCCTTCGTGTGGGCGGCACATTTATTGCGTACAAGGGAAACGATCCGGAGAAAGAACTGAACGAAGGGACCGCAGCAATAGAAGTGACAGGCGGAAGATTCATTCGTACAGAACAGGCGGGGGAACCAGACGATTCTCTTGCACACACGCTAATATATATAAGGAAGGAAAAGAAGACGCCTGACAGATATCCCAGAAAAGCAGGTGACCCGGTCAGGAAACCGATCAAATAGATAAATCGCAGAAAATACGGATTTTGAGAAGATGTTTCACGTGAAACATCTTTTTGTTTTGTCCCGGATAATGTTTCACGTGAAACATTGTCTTATATGACGGCAAAGAAAAAAAGAGCTTTTTGTAGCAAAGGAAAGACAATTGCTATATAATCAAATCATCAAAACAGAAAAGTGTCGTTTGAATTCAATAACAAGGAGGCTATAAATGGGAAAAGCGATTGCGATTTTCAATCAGAAAGGCGGTGTCGGCAAGACAACTACAAATATAAATCTTGCCGCGTGTCTTGCGATCGAAGGAAAGAAAGTTCTGGTCATGGATATCGACCCTCAGGGAAATACGACCAGCGGTTTGGGTGTCTCCAAGAAAGACCTGGATACAACCATGTATGAAATACTGCTCGATGACAATGCGGATCCCGCTAAGGCTATTCTGCACACTTCGGTGGATGGGATGGATCTTATCCCGGCCAATGTACAGCTGGCAGGCGCAGAGGTGGAACTGGTAGAGATCGAGGGAAGAGAGACCCGCCTTAAAAAGGCAATGGACAAACTCAAAAAGAATTACGACTATATATTCATAGACTGCCCCCCTTCTCTTGGGCTTCTTACCATCAACTCACTTACAGCTGTTGACTCTGTACTGATTCCTATCCAGTGTGAATTCTATGCCCTGGAAGGTGTAAGCCAGCTTGTGAGCACTATTGAGATAGTAAAGAAGAATCTCAACAAGGATCTGGAAGTGGAAGGCGTAATACTCAGCATGTTTGACGGAAGAACGAAGCTTTCGATTCAGGTGGTTGAAGAAGTAAAGAAATACTTTGGAGACAAAGTATATACAACAGTTATTCCACGAAATGTACGTCTTGCCGAAGCGCCCGGGTTCGGAATGCCGATAGCCCAGTATGATCCGAGATCGACAGGGGCGAGAGCATACACGGCGTTCGCAAAAGAATTCTTAAGTTTGGAGGAGGAAAACAATGGCAGGTAAAAAAGGCGGGCTCGGAAGAGGGCTTGACGCATTGTTCGGCGATGCCGGAGTTACCTTTGACGAACCGGAAAAAACAAAAAGAAAAAAGACGGCGCCAAAGACTACGACAAATAAGAAGAAGAAAACAGCAGCGGACGGGGAACTCGTCCTTGTTGATATCAATGATATAGCGCCCAATCCTGATCAGCCGAGAAAGAACTTCAACGAAGACAAGCTGAAAGAACTGGCGGATTCCATCAAAGCACAGGGTGTGATACAGCCGCTGGTCCTCACACCGGTAACCGGCGGATATGAGATCATAGCCGGAGAAAGAAGATGGCGTGCCGCAAGGCTGGCGGGGACAAAGGAAGTCCCATGTATAGTCCGTAAACTGACAGAAGAGCAGAAGACGCTTCTCACAATTATAGAGAATATGCAGAGGGAAGACCTGGATCCTATAGAAGAGGCGGAAGGTCTGAACAGGATGGCCGAGACCTACGGGCTAACCCATGAAGAGATAGCAAAAAGCGTAAGCAAGAGCAGGGCGGACATTACAAACTCCCTCAGGCTTTTGAAGCTTCCGGAGGTCATCAGGAATATGGTATCAGACGGATTGATCACGAAAGGTCACGCCAGAGCGCTTCTTGCTGTTGATGACGAAGGCAGGCAGCTGCAGATCGCGGAAGAGATCGTAGCGGAAGATCTTTCCGTAAGAGCGACAGAGAAACTCGTTAAGGGAAAGCAGCTGCGCAGAAAGCCAAGAAAAAAGGTCATCAGAAAATCAGCGGACATCGCCCAGGTTGAAGGTGAACTTAAAGATATCTTCGGAACAAAAGTCAAACTGGAACACAAAGCAGGGAAGGGCGTCATTTCCATAGAGTACTATAGTAAGGACGAACTGGACAGACTCATTGAAATGCTGCGGTCCCTGAAGTAGTTTCACGTGAAACAAACTGGAAACATATGGAAATCAGCAAGCAAAAAGCAGAAGGACTTTTAAAAAGAGTAATTTCCGAAGCGAAAGCCTCCGGCATACCGGTAAGCAGACGCATTTCAACGGAAGTCTGCAGTAACGCGAGAGCGAAGAAGCGGTTTGCCGCCTGCAGAAAGAAAGGTCGGGATTTCTACATAGAGATCAACGAACGGCTGCTTTCGGGGGAGATCCCTGAGGAAAAGATCCGGGAGATACTTGCCCACGAGGTCATCCATACCTGCAGAGGGTGCTTTGATCACGGGGAGAAATGGAAAACATATGCCCGGATCATGAATGAAGACTGGGGATACGAAATAAAGAGAACAGCAAAGTTCAACGAACTGGGGCTGGAGGAACCGGAAACAAAAGAACCTGTCCGCTATATCATCAGATGTGAGAAATGCGGAAAGGAGATCGGAAGGCGCAGAAAATCAAGACTTGTCACCCGTACGCAGGACTACAGATGTCTGTGCGGCGGAAAACTCAGACTGGTTACACCCGGGAAATAAGCCCCGAAAACAGGGCCGGGAAACAGAACCTGAAAACAAGCCCGGAACACAGAACGGCCGGGGCGGTAAAATAAAGGACGGGATAATAAAGGAGAAGTCAATTGTTCAGAAAGAAACTTGAAGAGACGATATCTCTCGACAAAGGCGGAGACGCGATAATAACAATAGATCAGACGCTTCTGCCCGGCGAAGAGAAGATAATAAAACTGCGGACACAGGAGCAGATCCGCAACGCTATATACAAGCTGAAGGTCAGAGGGGCCCCGGCAATTGGAGTTTGCGCGGCTTACGGCATCTATCTTGGCGCGAAAGAGATCGAGACCGATGATTTTGATAAGTTTTACGCGGAATTCAAGGAGAAAAAGGATTACCTTGCAGGCGCCAGACCAACCGCGGTCAATTTGTTCTGGGCTCTGGATCAGATGGAAAAGACCGTGCAGGCCAACAAGGACAAGCCGGTAAAGGAGATCAAAGAAGAGCTGCTGAAAAAAGCTGACGCGATAAAGGAAGATGATATCCGCACATGCAGAATGATAGGGGAGAACGCCCTGATGCTTTTGGATGACGGCGATTCGGTGCTGACCCACTGTAACGCGGGACGCCTTGCGACAATAAAGTACGGCACAGCGCTGGCGGGCATCTATCTTGCAAAAGAACAGGGATATGATATCAGGGTCTTTGCCGATGAGACGAGGCCGCTTCTTCAGGGAAGCCGCCTGACAGCTTACGAACTGAACGCTGAAGGCATTGACGTTACTGTGATCTGCGACAACATGGCTTCAATAGTAATGAAGAAGGGGCTCGTGGACATAGTATTCACCGGCGCTGACAGGATCGCTGCCAACGGGGATTCCGCCAACAAGATCGGAACATCGGGAGTCGCAATACTGGCGAAGTACTACGGGATCCCGTTCTATATCTGCGCGCCGCTTTCGACCATAGATCTGAATTGTGAATCCGGCAGCGATATAGTCATCGAGGAAAGACCGGGCTTCGAGGTAACGGAAAAATGGTATGAAGAGCCGATGGCACCTCACGGCGTGAAAGTGCTGAATCCGGCCTTCGATGTTACTGACAACGAGAATATAAGCGGGATCATTACGGAATACGGCATAGCCAGACCTCCGTACAGGGAATCGATAGCTGCGCTTTTCGAAAAACAGAAGGAAGACAAGGAAAGAAATGGAATATAAAAAAGAACTGGTAAAGCTGGGGCTGACGCTCCTGGAAAAACACCTGACCGCCGAGACCTGGGGCAATATCAGTCTCCGGGATCCGGAAACGGGGAAGATATACCTTACCCCGAGCGCAATGAAATATGACGAGATAACGGAAGGGGACATCGTCGTATGTGACGCCGCCGGCAGCGTAACTGAAGGAAACAGGAAACCAACCATAGAAAAAGACCTCCATCTGGAGATCTATAAAAGAAGAAGCGATGTGAACGCGGTGATACACACTCACGCAGAAGACTCGCTGGTTTTCGCCTGCCTGAAAAAGCCGGTGCCTATCATCATGGACGAGGCCGCCCAGGCGCTGAACCAGCCTGTAAAAGTCGCGGAATACGCGCTTCCGGGGACAAAGGAACTGGCGCTGAATTGCGCGGATTGTCTGGAGGGTGACGCAATGGCATGCCTTTTGGATTCCCACGGAGCCGTCTGCCTTGGAAAAGACCCTGATCAGGCACTGAAAACGGCCATCGTGCTGGAAGTCACGGCGAGAGTTTACCGTGGAGCGCTGCAGATAGGACAGCCCGAACCTATGGCTCAGGAGTATGTGGACGCTATGAAGGCATTCGTGAAAAACTCCTACGGTCAGGATAAATAAGCCGCGGATGAAAACCTGCGCGCATGAACCGGCAACGCAAAACCCGGAAATGAAACATTGCGGCGCTTAAGAAACCTTGAACAATGCGCGCCAAAAAACAGAAATAAAAAAAGGACGGCTCCAAGGCCGTCCTTTTAATATCTTCGCTATTTATATTCTTTCTCGATTATATCATTGACATTGTCTTCGATCTCTTCATATATTTCGGTAGCGTCCTCACCGGTGGGAAGAGGGTGCTTGGTCGTTGGTTTCGCGTACATGGTCACGGTAAGATACTTGTTGGCGTTCAGTTCGCCCAGCGTGCAGAGACATAGCTGGGCCCCGTCGGTGGTGCCGGTCTTGCCGCCCTTGATATAATCCGCGTTTCCCGTGAATTTACTGTATGTCAGATTATGCATGCTTATGGGATAACTTCTTTTGTTGGAAGATGGGAGGACATATTTCTTCGTGCAGAAAACCTTCCTGAAAGTCTTGTTCTTCAGAGCGTAGCGCAGCAGTTTCAGATAGTCCTTGGCTGTAGTATATGTAAAGTCATCATCATCTCCGATGGGATTTCCAAACGAAGAATTCTTCATCTTAAGACTTTTGGCTTTTTCGTTCATCATCTTGACGAAGGCTTTTTTTGAGCCCCCGGCCGCGACAGCGAGAGTGTCGGCGCAGTCAGCTGCTGAAGGCAGCAGAAGCCCGTACAGAAGTTCCTGTCCGCTGAGTTTTCCCCGGGGACAAGACCCAGTCTGGCCAGGTCGGTCTTTTCAAGATCGTCGACCACCTTGCGGGGCACAGCAATCTTTTTATCAAGATCTTCGATGTTTTCAATGGCGAGTATCGCGGTCATGACCTTGGTAAGGGACGCGGGGCGGGCTTTTTTGTCAGCGTTCTTAGTGTAAAGAAGCCGTTTGCCCGTCAGATCGTAGACCGCCGCGTATCTGCTGTGCAGATCAACGTCGATTTTTTCCACCTGGGAGGCCGGTGAATGCTTCAGATTATAGAGAAGATGGCCTTTTTCAGGCGGATCAAATGTCTCGGGTCCGCGGAAGACGGTGAATATCAGAATACCGACCGCCACTACCGCGATCAGAAGTATAATGAAAAACCTAAGTTTGAATGTATGCTTTTTCGTTCTTGTGCTCATGAAAAACCCCTGTTTTGTATGTTTTCGCCGCGGTTTCTGCCGCGTGGCGGAATAAACTTTTACGCAGACTATTATATCAGACAGGCCCTGCCGATTCATCCGAAAAAGTCAAAAAAACAAAAGACCCATGGTGCGGGGTCTTTTGCCTAAAGTGTGTGTTGTGTGTTTCCAATAAAAGAAGGAAAGCTATATAAATCATTGCTGATTTATATCTGTTTAAATTATAGAAAAAATATGTGTTGTTTTTGTGAAAATACAAACGTTTTTGAAAAAATTTTCCGGGTTTTTAACATATTTTTTCATATCCCGCCGGAGCCTGCCGGCTGGGCGGTAAAGCTATTTTATATATACCTTCGGCAGTCTCTTTCCGAAGCCGCAGAGGATCTCGTAATTGATGGTCCCGGAAGCTGCGGCTATGTCGTCGGAAGTGATCGAGTTGGGACCTTCGGAGCCCATGATCACTACTTCGTCGCCGACTTTGATCCCTTCGATATCGGTTACGTCTATCATGCACTGGTCCATGCAGATGTTGCCGACGATGGGGACCTTCCTGCCGTTGATGAGCACGTGTCCGTTCCCCGAATATCTCCTGGGAAGACCGTCCGCGTAGCCGACTGTTACGGTGGCTATGGTGCTGGGTCTTTCCGTGACGAAGGCCCGCCCGTAACTTACCGAAAAGCCTTTGCTGACATTCTTAAGATAAGCGACCCTTGCCTTTACGGACATTACCGGAAGCAGAGAAAGGTTTTCCCTGTGAACCTCGTCGGAAGGGTAGGCGCCGTACAGGATGATTCCCGGGCGGACAGCCTGATAATACGCGTCCGGCAGTTCCAGGATCGCCGCGCTGTTGGCGAAGGAATTCATCTCACCTTCGATGCCTTCTGCCTTTAACTTTTCGGTGAATTTATTATAACTGTCCAGCTGGACTGCCGAGAAACTCTGGTCTTCGCAGTCCGCGCAGGAGAAATGGGAGAATATCCCGCGGATGTTGAACGCGGGAAGCCCGTTTATCTTCTTTATCTCTTCCACCGAAGCGTCCGCGTCGGCGTCATCGGTGAGAAGGCCGATCCTTCCCATGCCTGTATCTATGGCAACGTAACCGGAGACTGTGGTTCCGGCGCTTTCCGCCGCGTCTGAATAAGCCTTGGCGGAGGAATAGTTGCTGACCATGGGAACAAGATCCTGTTCGATGATTATGTCGGCGCATATATCGGGAACCAGACAGAACAGCACGATGGTGTCTTTGATCCCGCCTTCTCTGAGGGTCATGGCTTCTTCAATTGAAGATACCGCGAAAGTCGTAACGCCGTTTTCCTTCAGCGTTTTTGCGACTTTAACAGAGCCGTGGCCGTAGGCGTCGGCCTTTACTACTGCGATTATCTCTTTGTCAAAGCCGACTTTTGCCCTTATGCTTCTCAGATTGTGTTCGAGATTGATCAGGTTGATTTCTGCCCACGCAGAACGCATAGTTGCTTTGTACATAGTTCTTCTCCCGTATTACAGACTGGACTTTCTCCAGATCAGGTGGTCTCTGTCGGGACCATTGGATATCATGGTCACAGGTATACCTATGGCCTTTTCTATTTCAAGTACATAATTTTTACATTCATCCGGCAGCTGATCGAAATCGCGGATGTCGGTAATATCGCATTTCCACCCCGGAAGCTTTTTTAGAACCGGTTTGGCCCGGTCAAGCTCAGTTGAGTTAGGGAAGTGGTCCGTAAATTCGCCGTCTATCTCATATCCTATGCAGATAGGGATCTCATCCAGATATCCCAGGGGATCAAGGACTGTGAGGGCGACTTCTGTGGCGCCCTGCATCCTGCAGCCGTAACGTGTGGCCACAGTGTCGAACCAGCCGACTCTTCTGGGTCTTCCGGTAGTCGCGCCGTATTCCCCGCCGTCGCCGCCTCTTCTTCTCAGCTCTTCCGCTTCATCTCCGAAAAGTTCGCTGACGAAAGCACCTGCGCCTACAGCGCTGGAGTAAGCTTTGACTACGGTGATGACGCGGGTTATGGTATAGGGCGGTATGCCCGCTCCCACACTGGCAAAACCTGCCAGTGTCGATGAAGAGGTCACCATTGGGTAGATGCCGTGATCTGTATCTTTCAGCGCTCCCAGCTGACCTTCCAGAAGAATGTTCTTATCTTCGCGGATGGCGTCGTACATAAGAGCGGAAACGTTGCAGACATACGGTCTGATCATATCCCTGTACAGAAGCAGAGTCCCGTATACCTCTTCCGGATCAAGAAGCGGCTTATGGTAGAGATCTTTCAGCAGGACGTTTTTCAGGGTGCATACGTTTTCTATCTTGGGCATGAGAGTCTCTTTATCTTCAAAGAGGTCGCATACCTGAAAGCCTATCTTGGCGTATTTGTCTGAGTAACAGGGAGCTATTCCTGATTTGGTGGAACCGAAGGATCTGCCGGCAAGGCGTTCCTCTTCATATTCGTCAAAGAGAATGTGATAGGGCATTACCACGTGAGCCCGGTCGGATACCAGTATCTTAGGCTCCGGCACACCTTTCCCGGTAATATCGTTTATCTCATTCAGCAGATAAGGGATGTTCAGCGCCACACCGTTTCCGATAATGTTGGTGATGTGTCCGTAAAAGACTCCCGAAGGAAGCATATGCAGCGCAAATTTCCCGTAGTCGTTCACAATAGTATGTCCTGCGTTGCTTCCTCCCTGGAAGCGTATGACTATATCCGATTCTTTTGCAAGCAGATCTGTGATCTTGCCTTTTCCTTCGTCGCCCCAGTTGGCGCCTACTATAGCGGTTACCATTGAATAAAAACTCCTCTAAAAACTATACCGTTACTTTTCCTTCCATCCCCAGTACGTCCCTGTTTTTGTCAAGGACAGGCTGAACCGACTCTTTCAGGAAGCGTTCGGTCTGCTGCGGTGCGCAGCCAACGAAATTCTCCGGCTTCATTATGGCCAGTATCTGGTCTTTCGTCATATTGAAAGCCGGGTCGGCCGCGATGCGGTCCGCCAGATCGTTCGGCGCGCCGTCTTCTTTAACTTTTTTTCCGGCAGCCATTGAATGCTGACGGATCTTTTCATGCAGCTCCTGTCTGTCGCCGCCTGCTTTGACTGCGTCCATCAGGATGTTTTCCGTAGCCATGAAGGGAAGCTCGCTCATGAGCCTTGCCTCTATGACCTTCGGATAAACCACAAGACCGGAAGCCACGTTCATATATAATTCCAGAATGCCGTCTGTGGCCAGGAAGGCCTCGGGCACAGAAAGTCTCTTGTTTGCCGAATCGTCCAGAGTCCTTTCGAACCACTGGGTAGCGGCTGTCACGGAAGGGTTCATGGCGTTCATCATCACATGATTCGCAAGGGAAGCGATCCTTTCGCTCCTCATGGGGTTGCGCTTGTAGGCCATGGCCGATGAGCCGATCTGGTTCTTTTCGAAAGGCTCCTCTATTTCCTTCAGATGCTGAAGGAGGCGGATGTCATTCGAGAATTTATGGGCGCTCTGAGCTATCCCGGCAAGTACGTTCAGCACGCGGCTGTCTACTTTTCTGGAATAGGTCTGGCCGGATACGGGATAGCATCCCGCAAAGCCCATCTTTTCCGCGATCTTCGGATCTATCTGTTTTACTTTTTCTATATCGCCGTCAAACAGTTCAAGGAAAGAAGCCTGTGTGCCGGTGGTGCCTTTTGAACCGAGCAGCATCAGTGAACCCAGCGTATATTCAAGATCCGAAAGATCCATGAGAAGATCCTGGATCCAGAGGGTCGCCCGTTTGCCTACGGTAGTCGGCTGCGCCGGCTGGAAGTGGGTGAATCCCAGAGTCGGCAGACTCTTGTATTCATCAGCGAAGGACGCCAGGGAACCGATGACGTTCAGAAGCTTTTTGCGTATCAGTTCCAGAGCCTCTTTCATGAGGATGATGTCGGTATTGTCCCCCACATAGCAGGACGTGGCGCCAAGATGGATGATGCCCTTGGCGTCGGGGCACTGGAGCCCGTAAGCGTACACGTGGGACATAACGTCGTGTCTGACTACAGCTTCTCTCTCTTTCGCGTCTTTGTAGTTGATATCTTCAGCGTGTTCCTTCAGCTGGTCGATCTGCTCCTGCGTAATGTCGAGGCCCAGTTCTTTTTCCGTTTCAGCAAGAGCTATCCAGAGCTTCCGCCAGGTGCGGAACTTTTTCTCCGGTGAAAAGATGTACTTCATTTCCGTGCTGGGATATCTCTCAGAGAGGGGACTGTTGTAATTGTTCATAGATAAACTTCCTTCCGGTAAAACTGAAAAGACAGGTGCGCGTTTCTCACACCTGCCTGCGCTTACTGCCTGCCCGTATCAGAGCTTCTCCATCGGTGAGCATGAACAGTCTTCAAGAGAGTGCTTTACGCGGTCTCTTTCCTCCGCCGTCTTGGCGTCGTTCCAGTGGTCCATGGTACCTACGAGATAGCCTGTTATCCTTCTGATTCTCTCAAAAGGCTCTTTTGTAAAAGTATAATGCAGATCCGCGTATTCCCCGTCGATGTTGATGTCGAGAGAGTCAAGTTTGCGGTTGTATTTTTCCTGCAGATAATCTACATATGCCTGCTGCTCTTCCGGAGCGCAGTTTCCTGTTATTGCGATACTCATTAATATCATCTCCTTTTTTCCCTACCTTAGGATTATACCACATGTCGTAGAGTTTGTACCCTATTTTTGAGAATAAAAACAAGATGACAGAAATTTATCGTATCGGCCTGCGGTCAGTCGTCGTCATCGCCGTCATCGTCATCA
>JAUMVF010000085.1 GCA_030530305.1 Bacillota bacterium | reverse complement strand
AGCTTCTGACGAACGCCTACAGGAACAGCCTTGAGATCGCGGCAGAAAAAGGACTGAAAACGGTAGCTTTCCCGGCAATATCCACAGGGGTTTACGGATACCCGAAGGAGGAAGCGGCCCAGGTGGCTGTAGGCACTGTAAAGGAGTTTCTTGAAGAAAAAGGGCTTTGGGACAGCATGACTGTCACGCTGGTGGCATACAGCGGAAAAGACGCTGAGAGATACGAAAAGATAGCAGCAGAGATGGGAGCTCTGTAAAAAAAGGGGATAGAAATGATTTATGCAGCATGTATAGCAGCGGTCATCGCTGCGGTTATCGCAGTCATCTGTCTTATCCAGATAACTGCTCTGAAGAAAACATCGGACACTACGGCTCTTGAGGAGATGGTGGACCGTCAGATGGCCGATACCGGACAGAAGATATATGACACTGAGCAGAAAGTACTGGGAGCCGACAAGAGAGTGCGGGAAACAGGGGAGACACTTCAGAAGGAAATAAAAGAATCCAGACAGGAAACTCTTAACTTCATGCAGCGGCAGCTGACAGACACCGCTATGCAGAATGAGCAGAAACTGGAGAATATACGGCTGACAATGGAAGAGCGTATCAAGACCATGTCTGAAGACAACAACAGACAGCTTGAGAAGATGAGAGACACTGTGGATGAGAAACTGCAGAAGACCTTGGAGGAGCGCATCAGTCAGTCATTCAAACTGGTCAGCGACAGGCTGGAGCAGGTCTATAAAGGCCTTGGCGAGATGCAGAATCTGGCATCAGGCGTAGGCGACCTGAAGAAGGTGCTTTCCAACGTAAAGAACAGAGGTATTTTGGGCGAGATACAGCTCGGGTCGATACTGGAACAGATCCTGGCGCCGGAGCAGTATGAAGAAAACGTAAAGACGACCTCCGGATCTGAGCGGGTCGAATTTGCCATCAAACTGCCGGGAGACGATGATGGGACAGTTTATCTTCCTATAGACGCCAAGTTCCCGGGAGACGCGTACAATCATCTCATGGAAGCCTACGATTCCGGAGACAAGACGCTGATCGAAGCAGCGGGAAAGAACCTGGAGACAGCCGTAAGAAAAGCGGCGAAGGATATACACGAGAAATACGTGGAGCCGCCGCAGACGACGGATTTCGGAATAATGTTCCTGCCTTTCGAAGGCCTTTACGCAGAAGTAGTGAGAAGAGGCATGGTAGAGACGCTCCAGCGTGAGTATAAAGTGAACATAGCAGGACCGACGACTATGGCAGCTCTCCTGAACAGCCTTCAGATGGGCTTCAAGACGCTGGCCATACAGAAGCATTCCGGCGAAGTATGGAATACTCTTGCCGCTGTCAAGACCGAATTCGGCAAATTCGAGAAGACTCTCACCAAGGCCCAGGAGAGGATCAACCAGGCCAACAAAGAACTTGAGAATCTCGTAGGAACCAGAACGAGGATGATGAATTCCAAACTGAGGAATGTCAGCACGCTGGAGTTTGATGAAAGCAGCGACATACTGGGTATAATAGAACCAGAGGACGGGGAAAAAGAGTAATGAGTATTTTTGCCATCGGGGATCTTCATCTTTCCTTTGACGAGACCGTGGACAAGCCCATGGATGTGTTCGGAGCGGGATGGACCGATCACGAAGACAGAATAAAAGAATACTGGATCGATAATGTCCGGGAACACGATACGGTGATAATAGCCGGCGACGTGTCCTGGGGACTTAAGCTGCAGCAGGCTGCGGCTGACTTTCAGTGGATCGATTCCCTTCCGGGGAAAAAGCTCATATTCAAAGGCAACCATGACCTCTGGTGGAACGGCATCAACAAGATGAACAGCATGTTCGATTCCATCACTTTCGTTCAGAATACAGCAGTCTACGCGGAAGGATGGTACATCTGCGGAAGCAGAGGATGGGTATGTCCCGGGGATCCGGGGTATACTGAAGAGGATGAAAAGATATACCGCAGAGAGGTGCTGAGGCTGAAAATGTCCATAGACGACGCTATAGCCCAGGAGCAGAGCATCAACTGCGGGGCGGGCATACCGAGAATACTGGGAGTGCTTCATTATCCGCCTACCAATGATAAACTGCAGCCCTCCGAATTTACGAGGATATTCACGGAGGCGGGAGCATCTAAAGTGGTATACGGACATCTTCACGGAGAGGAGAATTTCCATAAGGGACTGCAGGGGAATCTCAACGGAGTAGAGTACATACTGGCGTCTGCGGACAAGACAGGATGCAGACTGGTAAAACTTGTATAAAACAGCAGCAAGGAGACTAAAATGGGACGCGAAGACATCAGAAGAGTAACTATAATAGTTCTGGACAGCCTCGGGGTAGGAGCGCTTCCGGACGCAAGATCATACGTCAACGGTGACGGCAGCGATGAAGGAGTGGATACATTCGGACACATCGCGGACCGGTATCCGCAGCTTTCCATCCCGAATCTTTCGTCGGTGGGCTTCGGCAATATCGACGGGGCGGCAGGAGGCAGATTCGCAGTGGATGAACCGTCGGGTTCTTTCTGCAGACTTGCTGAGGCGTCTGCCGGAAAGGATACTACAACGGGACACTGGGAGATAGCAGGTCTCAGAACAGACATACCCTTCAAAACCTATCCAAACGGGTTCCCTGAGGAATTCATAAAAGAATTCGAGAAGGCTATCGGAAGGGAAGTCCTGTGTAATTACCCTGCGTCTGGAACTGAGATAATCGAAGAACTGGGCGACGAGCATGAAGCCACTGGCAAGCCTATAGTCTACACTTCGGCCGACAGCGTGTTCCAGATCGCAGCCTGTACAGATGTCATACCGCTGGAAGAACTGTATGACATATGCGCTACGGCGAGAAAGATGCTGGTAGGCGATTTCGCCTGCGGCAGAGTCATCGCAAGACCGTATATCAAGGAAAACGGCAAGCGGGTGCGCACATCTGACAGGAAAGATTATACTGTCACACCGCCTGCGGACACAGTGCTTGACAACATACAGAAAACAGGGAAAACAGTATATGCTATAGGCAAAATAAGCGATATATTCAACGGCAAGGGAATCACAGAGTCTGTTCATACCGTCAGCAATATGGACGGGGTGGACAGGACTATTGATGCTCTCGGAAAAGATTTTGAAGGGCTTATATTCACCAACCTGGTTGATTTCGATTCAAAATACGGCCACAGGAGAGATCCGGAAGGATACGGAAAAGCCATCGAAGAGTTTGACGCAAGGCTCCCGGAACTGATCAGCGCCATGAAGGACAGCGATATAATGATCCTTTGCGCGGATCACGGCAACGATCCGATACATTCCGGATGGGACCATACCAGAGAGTATGTGCCTGCGGTCATATTCGGTAAACATATCGCAGCGGGGAAGAATCTCGGAACCAGAAGCACCTATGCCGATATCGGCGCTACGGCGGCCGACGCGCTGGATGCTGAAAAGGCTCAGATAGGCGAAAGTTTCCTGGCTGAGATCCTGAAACAGTAGTATGGATAAGAAACAGATAAGAAAAATGATGCTCGAAAGGCGCAGGGGTCTGAGCCGTGAAGCGGTCATAGACAAAAGCCTTCAGATTTCGGAAAAGGTGCTGGCCAGCAGCGAATACAATCGGGCGGAGCGCATCTTTACATTCATTTCCTTCGATAACGAAGTAGATACGGGATGGCTGATCAGAAGAGCGCTGGCTGACGGAAAGAAAGTGGCCGCGCCTCTGGTGAAGAACGAGACCATGATGTTCCGCTTTTTCACACTTTCAGATGAACTGGAAGACGGGCAGTTCGGAATAAAGGAACCATCGGAAGATCTGCCGAAAGCATACGCGAAAAAGGATAGGACCCTTGTGATAATGCCGGGGACGGCATTTGATCGGAAACGGAACAGAATAGGTTTCGGAAAAGGGTATTATGACAAGTGGCTTGCGGAGCGGCCGGGTCTGAATAAGATCGCTCTTGCTTTTGACATTCAGATCTATGATGGGGTGATCCCGTCAAAACCCCATGATATCAAGCCTGACAGGATCTATACTGAATCAGAGGTCATAGAATGAGACCCAGGTAGACAGGAGAATAATGATATGGATATCAGCAGCGTTCTCGAAAAGAAGAAATGCGGAATGAAACTTTCTGATGAAGAGATAAGATTCTTTGTTGATGGTTTTACATGCGGCAGTATTCCTGATTATCAGGCGTCTGCCTTTCTTATGGCTGCATTTATAAATGGTCTGGACAGAGAGGAGACAGTATCTCTTACCCTTGCTATGAGGGATTCCGGAGATATAATCGATCTTTCAGCAATAAAAGGCGTGAAAGTAGATAAGCACAGCACCGGAGGAGTCGGCGACAAAACCACGCTTATCGCGGGACCGCTGGCAGCCGCATGCGGAGTACCTGTGGCTAAAATGAGCGGACGAGCTCTTGGTTTTACCGGAGGCACCATAGACAAACTTGAATCCATACCGGGCTTTTCCACTTCAATGGAACCTGAAGAATTCGCAGAACAGGTTAATACCATAGGAATGGCTCTCACGGGCCAGACTGGGCATATCGCTCCGGCGGACAAGAAACTGTACGCTCTCAGGGACGTCACAGCTACCGTAGATAATCTTTCTCTGATCACATCCAGCATCATGAGCAAAAAACTGGCGTCAGGAAGCGATGCCATTGTCCTCGATGTAAAGACGGGCTCCGGGGCTTTCATGAAAGAAAAAGAAGATTCCATAAAGCTTGCGCGGCTCATGTGCGATATCGGCGTATCTGCCGGGAAGAAGACCATGGCTGTCATAAGCAGCATGGATCAGCCGCTGGGTCACAATATCGGAAACAGTCTTGAGGTCACTGAATCCATAGAAACATTAAATGGGAACGGTCCATCAGACCTTACGGAACTGTCACTCACTATCGCCGGACTGATGATATACGCCGCGGAAAAGGCGGCAGGCTACAAGGAAGGATATGATATGGCCCGCAAAGCCCTTGATGACGGAAGCGGTCTGGAAAAATCCAGATCCTTCATATCTGCCCAGGGCGGGGATCCGCGTATCATAGAAGATACTTCTCTCATTGGAACGGCTGCCCATTCATACGATGTACGCGCAGATGAGAGCGGGTTTGTCGCTTCAGTGGACGGAAGGCAGGCAGGTCTTGCTTCACAGCATTCAGGGGCTGGACGCGTAGTGAAAGAAGATGAGATAGATCATCTGGCAGGAATAGTCCTTCATAGAAAGACAGGCGACAAAGTCGAAAAGGGGGATGTTCTGGCTCAGGTATACGGCAATGACGGGGAAAAAGTAAGGCTGGCAGGAGAAGAACTCATAAAGGCCTATACGATAAAAAAAGAAAAAACCGATCCCCCTGAACTGATACAGGGCATGATCGGAGTCTGATAAGACCGGCTTTTTCAGATTGGCGGAGAAGGTGGGATTCGAACCCACGGTACCTTACGGTACACCGCATTTCGAGTGCGGCTCGTTATGACCACTTCGATACTTCTCCAAGGCACTTAAACAGTATAACCAATGAACGGTCCGATGTAAATCTTTACTTTGAAAAAAACAGAGGAAGCCCTGCTGTGAAAAGTCAGAAATACAGCGCAGTAAAGAAGTCTGCTGCGTTGTTTTTTTATGCGCTGCGTGTTAGAATAAACTGAAGGTAAATGTGCCTACAGAAGGCGCATGTGTTCAAAAGGAGGAATCAATTGGATCCCAGGATAGAAAACCTTTCAAAACTCCTCGTTGAGTATTCCTGCAGAGTGCAGGAGGGGGAAAACGTCCTTATTGAATATGAAGGGGAAAACTGTAAAGATCTTGCAAGGCAGCTGGTCAAAGATGTCTACAGAAACGGAGGATCGCCTTTTGTGAATATCAGCGATTCTGCTGTTTCGCGGGAGATCCTTTTAGGGTGCGAACAGGACCAGCTTTCTTTCATGCGCGAATACAAAATGAAGCAGATGGAAGGGATGCAGGCGTATATCGCGGTCCGCGGCAGCAATAATAGTTCGGAACTTGCGGATGTACCGCCGGAAAAGCTTGGTATGTATGACAGAGAGTTACTGCCGGTCCTTGATAAACGTGTCAATGACACTAAATGGGTCATATTAAGATATCCCAATCCTTCCATGGCTCAGCTTGCAGGGACGAGCACAGAGGCTTTTGCCGACTTTTTCTTCCGTGTATGCACCATGGATTACGCGAAGATGAACAAAGCCATGGACCCGCTGAAAGAGCTTATGGAAAGAACCGATAAAGTAAGGCTCAAGGGGCCGGGAACGGATCTTGCTTTTTCCATAAAGGGAATGAACGCGGTCAAGTGCGCCGGGGAATGCAACATACCGGACGGGGAAGTATACACCGCTCCGGTGAAAGAGTCCATGAACGGTGTCATTTCATACAATACTCCATCCGAGGAACAGGGATTCACATATGAAAACATCGTATTTGAGATAAAAAACGGAAAGATAGTAAAAGCATCAGCCAACGACGATGAGAAGATCAACGCGCTGCTTGATACGGATGAAGGGGCAAGATACTTCGGCGAGTTCGCTCTCGGAGTCAATCCTTATGTTCTGGAGCCCATGAAGGATACGCTTTTCGATGAAAAGATATCCGGCAGCTTCCATCTTACGCCGGGAGCATCTTATGAGGATGCCTTCAACGGGAACAAATCTGCTGTGCACTGGGATCTCGTTATGATACAGAGACCCGAATACGGCGGGGGAGAGATATGGTTTGATGACGTGCTCATAAGAAAAGACGGACTGTTCGTCCTTCCTGAACTTGAAGGACTGAACCCGGAAAACCTGAAATAAACCGGACTCAGCACCGAAAGGAACTTGAAATGGCAAAGAAGAAACGCAGAAGGGTAAAAATACATTACGGAAGACTGATCACGTGCATAGTGATTTTCATAATCATTTTAGTCGGCGTGATCTTACTCATAAATTCATGTAACAAGGACACATACAGGAGCGAAAGCGGATTTGAAGACTACGCGGCTAAATACTTTGAAAGCATCCCGGGCGAGCAGCAGTTTGGAAACAAGCAGGAGTCGATCAATTACTGGGAGGTCAAATCAGTTGCCAAGCAGTTCCCCGAATTCAAGGACTAATCCCAGAATGACATCGTACAAGACGAACTCAGAAGCACACAGGATTCTTTCTCAAAGAA
>JAUMVF010000084.1 GCA_030530305.1 Bacillota bacterium | reverse complement strand
GATGGCGGCGAAGGAGCCAGAGTTGAGATCACAGGCGGCACAGTGATCGCCAACAGCAGCAACTGCGCTATCGGCCACGGAACCACAGACCACGAGATGGGCACACTTTCCATCGATGGGAAGATGAAGGTGCAGATAGGAAATGACGGAACGGCTTACGGAGTGACATCTGCCGCGGCCAATCGTGTGAAAGACTGCCAGGAACATAAGAACGCCCGCATCGAAGCGTGCGATCATCCCGATAATGAATATCAGAAGGACAGTTATCTGCACGTGCAGAAGTGCAGTTACTGCTATACTGATTTTATGACCGAAAAACACACCTTCAGCGAGGTGCCCGGCACAGCCGTAGAGAAGACCTGCGTTGTTGAAGGGAAAGAAGCGGATCAGAAATGTGACATCTGCGGATATGTAAAGACAGGCGCAGGCACAGGCTACGGAGCACATGAATGGAACGAACCCGAATATACATGGACAGATGACAATATGTACTGCACAGCTTCACGCACATGCAAGGCCGATCCAGGTCATCAGGAGACTGAGAAAGTCTGGTCTGTTTTCAAAATATCGAAAGCTGCCACATGTGAAGAAAACGGCGAGCACACATATATGGCTCCGTTCTCAAACGAAGGTTTCGAAATGCAGACGAAAATCGTCGAAGATATCCCTGCCTGGGGTCACGACCTGAAGAAAGTCGACGCGGCCGAAGCTACATGTACAAAGGACGGCAATATAGAACACTATAAATGCGCAAGATGCGGAAAGTTTTTCGCTGACAGCGAAGGCACAGACGAGCTCAGTGAAGAAGAAGTTCTGATAGAGGCTCCCGGCCACAACTGGGGCGACTGGACGACGATCAGTGACGCTACTCTTTCCGAGAGCGGACTTAAGAAAAGAACATGCTCCGTATGCGATGAAACGGATTCTATGGTCATCCCGCCGGTAAACCATGATCATATACTGATTACTGTGGACGAGGAAAAAAACTGTGAAAAACCGGGTGTGAAGAAACACCAGAAGTGCGAGGTCTGCGGAGCTTTGTTCGATGAAGACGGCGTAACACAGCTTTCAGAACATGAAGTGATGATACTGCCCATCGGACATAAAGAAGGAGAGCGTGAACTGGGAGAAGTTACTCCGGCTACGTGCTCTGATCTGGGCGGATATACCACCATCATCAGATGCGCGAACTGCAGAAGAGTGCTCAGAATCGAACATGAGACCCTCCCATTCGATAAGAATGCCCACAGCTGGGACAAAGGAACAGTCACCCTGAAGCCGACTCTCACAAAGACCGGTGTAAGGACATTCACATGTGAACTTTGCGGCGAGAAAAAGACAGCTGTTATCGCGAAACTCAAAGTTAACACACTGAAAGTAACGGGCAAGACCGTTAAGATAAAGTACGCGAAGCTGAAGAAGAAAGCGCAGACTGTTACTGCAAAGAACGCGATGACCATAACCAAACCTGTTGGCACCCTCACGTACAAGAAAGTGAAGGGAAACGGCAAGATCACTGTAAATGCCAAAACAGGAAAGATCACTGTCAAGAAGGGCCTTAAGAAGGGAACCTACAAGGTAGAGATCAAAGTTACCGCCAAGGGTAACGCTTTGTACGGAGCAGGATCGAAGACTCCGACAGTGACCATCAAAGTGGTCAAATAGAAAAGAGTCCTGCGCAGGTGCGGCAGCCTAAACGCGGCAGGATCAATGAACCGCAGACAGCAGACTGCCGCATTACAAACGGGGCGTTTGTGCAATAATTATGTTGCATTGATTCTTTTCCTTGATTATAATATATGCATATTAAAAGTAACTGGCAAATACGGAGGGAAAAATGGTTTTTGATAAATTAAAAGCGATCATTGCTGAACAGCTCAGCATAGACGAAAGTGTCATCAACATGGACACGAACCTCATGAAAGACCTTGAAGCGGATTCACTTGACGCGGTCGAGATAATCATGGCGCTGGAGGAGGAATACGACATAGAGATACCCGATGAAGAGGCTGAAAAATTCCAGACAGTGGACGACATCGTGAAATATGTCGAAGACCACATCAGCAAATAGTTGTGAGTTCAGGACCCGTCGTTAAAAGACGGGTTTTGCATACCTGCATGCGGTGCTCCGGGAGGTGCGCCCGGCTCCGCGCGGACGGAAGGGAAATGAAATGAAGAAAGACGCGAAAATATCAAACGCTGTTATCAAGAGGCTGCCGCGTTACAGAAGATATCTGAGAGAGCTCCAGAAAAAAGGAGTAGACAAGATATCATCAAAAGAATTCAGCAGGCTGATAGGATATACGGCTTCACAGATCAGACAGGATCTGAACAGTTTCGGCGGATTCGGCCAGCAGGGCTACGGATACAACGTGGACGGGCTGTACAATGAAATAAGCGCCATACTGGGACTGGACAAGCACTACAAGATGGTAGTAGTGGGGGTCGGCAACTTAGGACGGGCAATAGCGAATTACACGTCATATTACAAGACAGGATTCGTTATTGACGCGATCTTTGAGGTGTCGCCGGCTATAATCGGCAACGCCATAAACGGGGTCGAGGTCCAGGACTATGACAATATCGTTGAATACGTCGAAGAGAAAGGCATAGATATCGGCATCATCTGCACACCGAAAGAAGTGGCTCAGGAGGTCGCGGACAAACTCTGCTTTGCCGGAGTGAGAGGCATATGGAATTTTGCGCCGGTGGATCTGGAAGTGCCGGATCATGTGGCGCTGGAGAACGTGCATATAAGTGACAGCCTTCACGCGCTCGCTTATCACATGAACAAGCAGGGGGCCAAAGAAGCGAAAAAAGATCAATAGCAAAAAAAAACAATAGCCGTTTCCGAAGAAACGGCTATTGTTTTTAGTTTTTCTCAAACAATTATGCCTGTTTTGGAGCGTCAACCGGGCATGCGCCAGCGCAAGCGCCACAGTCGATACATGTGCTCTCGTCGATTACGAAGATGCCGTCTCCTTCTGAGATAGCGTCTACAGGACATTCTGATGCGCAAGCTCCGCAAGCAATGCAGCTGTCGTCGATCTTATAAGCCATTGTGAAACCTCCTTATAGTTATATTAACGGTAATATCCGTGAACAATCAAATAGATTATAACACTGGATATATGTGAATTCAAGATGAAAGTTTACGCGCTTACAGGAAGAAGCGGGACGGGAAAAAGCTACAAAGCAATGGACCTGTGCCGCCGGTTAAAAATATGGGCAATGATAGATGACGGACTCTTCATCCTCAATTATCGTGTCGCCGCCGGATCGTCAGCAAAGAGAGCTCCCACAAAGATCGGAGCCACCAAGATGGCGCTGTTTAATGATGAGAAAATGAGGGACGAAGTAGCGGCGAAGATAAAGGAAGCAGATCCGGATAAGCTGCTGATCATCGGCACATCCGACAAAATGGCGGCAAAGATCGCCCAGCGCCTTGGCCTGCCTGAAATATCAGAATACATACACATAGAGGATATTTCCACGGAAGAAGAGAGGGCTATCGCCCGCAAGCAGCGGGTCTCCCAGGGCAAACACCTGATACCGGCACCGTCATTCCAGCTTAAGAAGCAGTTCTCCGGCTATTTTGTGGATCCGCTCAGCATCATAAAAGGCTTCGGCCCCGGACGGGCGAGCGACCCTGAAAAATCAGTAGTCCGTCCCACGTATAGTTACAAAGGGGACTATATCATCTCCGATAAAGTTATCGCGGATATTGTAAGATATATAGCCATCAGCACACCTGCGGTGGCAGACGTGATCAAAGTGGGCGCCTACGATTCCCCTACCGGGATAGATGTGAACGTCTATGTGGATATGCACACGGGATTCGACGTAGTGCGCGCCGCATCAAGGCTTCAGGAACGCTGCAGAGAGCGCATAGAGGAGATGACCGCCTTCAACGTGGACAGCCTGAACGTGAATATAAATGAACTGAAGTAGCCGCCCGGCAGAATGGACTTAAGACCTTCGGAAAACAGATATAGACGATCGCTTTTGCGGGAAAGAAAATGACAGAGATAAAAAGAGCAGAAATAAAAAAAGCAGTTATAGAAAACGTAAGAGACTTCAATACTGACCATATCTTTGATTGTGGTCAGTGTTTTCGTTTTGAAAAAGAAGAGGACGGAAGCTGGACAGGGACGGCTTTTGACAGGATCATAAACGTGCGCTTTGAACCTTATGATAAGACCGGCGCCGGTGAGGCCGCTGTAGAGAACACCGGTCGGGTCATCATAGAGAACGCCGGTCAGGACGAGGCTGAAAAGATATGGCGCCCTTATTTTGATCTTTCAAGAGACTACGGCGCTATCAAGAGGGAACTTGCGCTTAGGGATCCGGTGATCGAGCAGGCTGCCCGCCACGGATACGGCATAAGGATACTCAGACAGGATCCATGGGAAACGGTCCTTTCTTTTATCATTTCCCAGAATAACAACATACCCAGGATCAAAAAGTGCATAGAGTCGGTGGCTGTGAATTTCGGCAGAAAGATCGGTGAATTCAGAGGCAGGACTTTTTATTCCCTTCCTTCTGCGGGGACACTGGCGGAACTTTCCGAATCAGATCTGGCATGCTGCCGTCTGGGATACAGGGCAAAGTATCTTGTCGAAACAGCCCGCATGCTCGCAGCAGACGGGTGCCAAAGACTGAACAGCCTCGCTTCCAGTGACGATGCCGCGCCCGCCAGTAATACGGACGGGCAGGTATCTGCCGCATCGGACGGTAATGCGGATGAGCAGGCGCCCGCCTCATCGGAGGAGGCTTTTGAATACGTATCAGGACTGTGCGGCGTAGGGCCCAAGGTAGCCAACTGCATCATGCTGTTCGGCCTTGCCAGGTACGACAGATTTCCCATAGACGTGTGGATGAGGAGGGTGATGTCGGATCTTTACGGGTTCGATGAAAACGACATGGCGTCAATGGAGGACTTCGCGAGGAAGACCTACGGCCGGTGGGGAGGCATCGCCCAGCAGTATCTTTTCTATTACGCCCGTTCCAGATAGGCGGCGTGAACCTGTATTTTTCAAAAAAAGCATATAAATCCATATAATCCCTTGACACAACAGGGGATTAGTTTTATATTATATTTAGCACTCAGAGAGATTGAGTGCTAATAACAAAAACAGATTTCGCCCATGCTCTGAAAACAGCTTCGGGAAAAGACCGGACGAGGGAGCGGCAGGCAGAAATTTTTGATTGTAATCAAACACAATATAAATCAGGTAAAGGAGAGAAAAGTTATGAGTTTTGGAATCAAACCACTTGGCGACAGAGTCGTAATCAAAAGAGAAGAAGCTGAAGAAAAGACAGAAAGCGGCATCATTCTCACATCATCGAGCAAGGAAAAACCTCAGATCGCGGAAGTAGTTGCTGTAGGTCCGGGAGAAAAAGATCATCCGGTAACAGTAAAGCCGGGAGACAGAGTTATTTTCTCACAGTACGGCGGCCTGGAGATCAAGTATGAAGGCGAAACGTACATCATCCTCACACAGAGGGATATATTCGCAACGATAGATTAATAGGAGGAACACAAAATGGCAAAAGAATTACACTATGGCGAGGAAGCCAGAAAGAAATTAATGGCAGGCGTTGACAAGCTTGCAGATACAGTAAAAATAACACTTGGACCTAAGGGAAGAAACGTACTTCTCGAGAAGAAATTCGGAGCTCCGCTCATCACCAACGACGGCGTGACCATCGCTAAAGAGATAGAGCTGGATGACGCAGTTGAAAATATGGGAGCCCAGCTGGTAAAGGAAGTCGCTACTAAGACTAACGACGTAGCAGGCGACGGAACAACAACAGCTACACTTCTGGCCCAGATCATCATCAAAGAAGGATTCAAGAACGTAGCAGCAGGCGCTAACCCGATGATCCTGAAGAAGGGAATACAGGGCGCCGTAGAGATTGCGGTAAAAGAGATCGCAAAGAACGCCAAAGACGTAGACAACAAAGAGAGCATCGCTCAGGTAGCGTCCGTTTCCGCAGCTGACGAAGAGATCGGAAACCTGATCGCGGAAGCAATGGAAAAGGTCGGCAGCGACGGCGTTATCACCGTAGAAGAATCCAAATCCATGGGAACTACTCTGGAAGTAGTTGAAGGTATGCAGTTCGACAGAGGATACCTTTCCGCGTACATGGTAAGCGACACAGACAAGATGGAAGCTGTACTGGATAATCCGTACATCCTCCTTACAGATAAGAAGATATCAAACATCCAGGAACTCCTTCCGCTTCTTGAGCAGGTAGTTCAGCAGAACAGAAAACTCCTCATCGTTGCTGAGGATATCGAAGGCGAAGCTCTTGCTACACTGGTACTCAACAAGATCAGAGGAACATTCGACTGCGTTGCAGTCAAGGCTCCAGGATACGGCGAAAGAAGAAAGGCCCTCATGAGGGATATCGCAGTACTCACAGGCGGAACAGTTATCTCAGAAGAAGCAGGATATGACCTGAAAGAGATCTCAACAGACGTTCTCGGTTCAGCAGCTACAGTCAAAGTCGACAAGGACAACACAGTCATCGTTGACGGCGCAGGCGCTAAAGACGAGATCGCATCTCGTGTTGAGCAGATCAAGAAGCAGCTGGCGGAAGCTGATTCAGATTTCGACAGAGAAAAGTATCAGGAAAGACTTGCCAAACTGTCAGGCGGCGTAGCGGTAATCAAAGTCGGCGCAGCTACAGAAACTGAGCTGAAGGAAAGAAAGCTCAGGATCGAAGACGCGCTCAACGCTACACAGGCAGCAGTTGAAGAGGGTATCGTTGCAGGCGGTGGAGTTGCTCTTGCAAACACTATCCCGGCAGTTGCAAAATTCGTTAAGTCACTGGCAGGCGACGAGAAGACAGGCGCGGCTATCATCATGAGAGCTCTTGAAGAACCTGTAAGACAGATCGCTGAGAACGCCGGCTTCGAAGGAAGCGTAGTAGTTTCCAAGATCAAGAACAGTGAAGCAGGCGAAGGCTTCAACGCAGCTACAGAGCAGTACATGAACATGATGGACGCCGGTATCGTTGACCCGGCTATGGTAACAAGATCCGCTCTGCAGAACGCGGCATCAGCATCCGCAATGCTCCTGACAACAGAAGCAGGCGTAACTGATATGCCGTCAGACGAACCTCCAATGCCACCAATGGGCGGCGGCGGAATGGGCGGCGGAATGCCCGGAATGATGTAATCATCCGCACGCCATGACCGAACAAATCATATAAGAGACGCTGTGCCATAGTGAATGGCACAGCGTTTTTTTGTTATCAGAAAACCCCGCGTTCGACGCGGGGTTCAGTGGACGCTATGCG